>JAHDBE010000104.1 GCA_020630555.1 Saprospiraceae bacterium | reverse complement strand
AAGGAATCACATCACGAATAGGACCATAAGGCACATACTTGGCTACATTGTATCCGGCATTTGCGAGGTTAAAAGAAATAAAATCACTCATCCCATACAGTTGGCAAAAATTAAGATGTCGATGGCTTTTATCCAAAGATTTTTCATCTATGATTTTAGCTTGTAACAAATTACTTTCCAAATTATGCGATGCACAACATGAGGCTATTTGTTCGTAATGATCAAGAACGAATCGAATCCCATCGTTAAAACAATTATCTGTTGCCTCTTTAGATTCATGAATAGGCGATTTATAACCCATTTCCTCTGCCCGATCACGCTCTTTATCCATGTACGCTCCTCGGACTAATTTTGCCCCTAGTTTAACTCCTTTTTTTTGAAGTTTTTGGAAATCGTCCATTAGTTGATCAAGCTTATCCGTTCGATATAATTGATAGGTATTATACACCGTAATATGATCCTTGTTGTATTCTCCCATCATTTCATCTACTAATCGGTCAATGGGCTTTTGCATCCAGCTTTCTTCGGCATCTACCATAACTCCGACCTTCAGATCATGGGCTTTGGTACATATTTTTTCCAAACGCATTAAGAGCTTATCATATTCGTGTTGCTCCGAGGAATTTAAAGCACCTCCCTCTTGCAATTTTATAAGTAAATCATTGTCGACAAGACCAGTGATTTTTGTACTTACAACCGGAACGGATGCATTAGAAGCTGCAAATTCGATAGCGCGAATGGTCTCATCGCGCACATGATTTAGTTCGTCCTCATCCGATTTAGATTCCGCCCCGTAATCGAGGATTGTTAAAGTTTTAAAACGATATAAATCGTCAATGCTCTTTTGACAATCTAGAAGGTTTGTGCCTCCGCAGAAATGTTCAAAAATAGTATTGCGAACGATTGTTTCCGTGAATGGCAGACGCAACTTAATAGCCATGAGTCCTAAAGAGGATCCTAGAGTGACTAATGACGACTTGTTCATTAAACGAAACAGATGTTGCGCTTTTTTAAGTGCTTTATCGGATTTGTGCTTGAAAGCGATTTCGGTATTCGAAAAATCTATGTAAGGCCCAGGCCCAGGTTCGTCCATTTTAGTTCGATGTTTTGTTCCAAATCTCCCATGCTCTATCGGCTTGAAGATGTAACATTTCTAAACCGTTTTTAATACGGCATCCTCTTGCCTCTGCTCTATCCAAAAATAAAGTTTTTTCAGGATTATAAACTAAATCATAAATCAAATGTTCCGGAGTTAAATTCTCTGAATTTATATTCGGAGCCTCCTCTATTTTGGGATAAGTACCTAAAGGTGTGGTGTTAATAATGAGGCGATAGTACGAGAGTCTCTTATGGCTCATGTCATCGTAAGAAAATCTATTATATGCTTTATTTCGAGATACAAATTTAGAAGATATAGCTAGTTCATCCAGTACATACTTCACTGCCTTTGATGCTCCCCCAGTACCAAGAATTAAAGCGCGCTTAGGTTTCTTACCCAGATAGAATCCCTGTAATGATTTTTTAAAACCATAAACATCTGTATTATATCCTATCCATTTGCCTCGATTAAGTTTGACCGTATTTACTGCACCAATAACACGAGCCGATCGATCCACCTTATCTAAAAATGGAATAATCTCAGACTTATAAGGTATTGTAACATTAAATCCTTTTAAGCTTTTAATCTCCTTTAATTTTAATACCTCTTCAATACGATTAAGCGGAAACAGCCTGTACTCAGCATCCTTGATTTTATTCGTCTTAAACTTTTGTGAAAAGTATCCAGGAGAGAAACTATAATCGAGTCGTTTGCCAATGAGACCAAATGTGCGCATCATTTACCCTTTCCTTGAAAAAGAACTAAAACCGTGTAAAACAGTATTTTAAAATCTAGGCTAAGCGACATATTTTCAATGTAAAGAATATCAAATTTTAAGCGTTGGATCATTTGGTCTACGTTTGAGGCATAACCATATTTTACTTGTCCCCATGAAGTGATACCTGGACGGACTTTTAGCAGATGTTTGTAATGCGGTGCCAGTTCAGATATTTTGTCTATATAATATTGGCGTTCGGGTCTTGGACCAACGAGGGACATCTCCCCTTTTAAGACATTCCAAAACTGAGGCAACTCATCTAACCTCCACTTCCTCATTACTTTACCCCATGGAGTGATTCGGGGATCTTCATCATGACTTAATTGAGGACCATTATTTTCAGCATCCTCAAACATGCTCCGAAATTTATAAATCGAAAATGGTTTTCCGTTTAAACCTACGCGTTCTTGTCCAAAGAATATTGGCCCCTTTGACGAAAGTCGAACTCTTAAAATTATATACAAATACAGTGGACTTAAAAGCAATAACATGCATCCACTTATAAAAATATCTACTATACGTTTTATGATAAATTCCCATCTTGGCATGAGTTCTTGCTCAACCTCAATAAGGACAGCACCGTAGAGATGATTCATTTTGACTGTTCCCAACATAATGTCATACATATCAGGAATAATCTTGATTAACAAGCGATCTGAGTAATCAAATAGAATATCAAACACCTCCTTTAATCGATTATGTTCGGAGGTTTCTACAGCCACAATCACCTCTTCAATCTGGCTATTCTCGATAACTTGGCGAAGATTTTCGATCTTTCCAAGCTTAGGGATGTACTTCTGGATTTCATTTTTACTATTGCCATTACTATCGATAAAACCAATGACGTTATGCCCTAAACTATGATGACGACCTTCTAACTCTTCATAAAGTTCGACTGCATTTTTATCTCCACCTATGATTAATGTTGGATAACTTACTTTGCCAGCCTTTAAGCGTCTGCTAGCTATAGTAAGAAGTGTCATCCTAGCGAGCGCGGTAAAGAAAAAGTGCATACTAAACAACACCATGATGGCTTTGAAAAATGATATGCGTGAATACACTGTATCGTCTACTAAAACAGTAAAAAACAGCACAAGCACACCTCCTAAACTTATAAAAAAGGTTCGTTTTAAGGTGGCCAATCGAGAGTACCGGTAGATGTCTTTATACTTATCAAATACCGAATAGAGAATGAGCCAAAACATCGATATGGCAAATATTCCTACGGGCAATTTGGGATCTTCGAATATTTCCGAAAAACTTAAATCCGGAAATTCAATACACTTTCGATAGATAAAAAAGAGAAACCAAGTAAATGCCGCTGTCAAAAAATCGGACAGTCGGTATATAAATAATTCTATTCGCCGTTGATTGGCCATTAAAAATGAACCAGTTTGACATTATCTAAATATGCCGTGGCCTCCGTTTCTCCATTCGGCAATTCGATACCGAAAGCTAATTTATAATCTGATACACCAGCAATATTCACTTCATCGGTTATGTCTACGTAAATTTTGTTCCAGTCATCCTTTGGCTGAAGTGCGAGCTTATAATTTTTAACGGTTTGACCTTGGACTAAAGCGACTATCCCTACAAAGAGAAGTGCATCATTTTTATAATCTAATTCGATATATACAGACCGCCCATCCAAAATGCTAGTGGAGTAGTCAAAGGTGGACGCGACTTGATTTGTAGGACTCGAAACATCGACATAAAGTTTTCCTGACTTAGTCCCTTCAAAAGCTTCTTCACTAGTTACTTCTAATCCATTGGTCTCTATAGTATCCAATTCATCCCCGAGGCCATGGATGCCCTCAAAATCCTCAACGTATTCGAACAATATATCATCTCTGTATTCAAAAACTGGATTTACCACAACTGTATCGCTAGGATTTAAAGCCAAGGTTTCTTCATAACGCTGTAACATGGCATAAGCCACTGGATTTAATGTAATTCCATTATTTCGAATCCCTGCAAAAAGTAATATCTCGGTTTCTGCTTGATCCACAATTACTGGAATATCAACTGGTGGTGTAAAAATTCCGAGTAATTCATTATTGGAGTAAGCCCAAACATCACGGATATCATGACTATTAGCACCTTGACCTGGAAGAACTGTTTGATCAACTTGCTCCACACGAATGTATGCCGGTTCGATATCTGAAGATTCAAAAAACTCACAGGAGCTCATCCATATGGTGAGAAAAACAAAAACAGCGATATACTTTAAATAACAGCGACTCATAAGTTTTTTAATCCTTTATCGACAGAGTTCATAATTTGATAAGCCAATTCCAACGACCTATAACCATCCTTGATATTAACACTAATTTCTTTACCCGTGTTTATGGATTCATGAAAGTCTGTTAATTCTTCGACGATGGCATTATTAGCTTGAACATCCGTCTGTTCGATACGTAAACGCTTCTTACCCGTATTTGTGTTGATATACATCCCATTATCCATGCTTTCGCTTCCATCCGACAATTCGTCTTCAATACGGATAATTTGGGTCTCTTTGTTTAAAAAATCAAGGCTGATATAAGTATCCTGTTGAAATAAACGCAGCTTGCGCATATTCTTCATACTTATTCGACTTGCTGTTAAATTGACTACATTTCCTGATTCGAATTCGATTCTAGCATTGCAAATATCCGGAGTATCGCTTACTACACTAACACCACTCGCATCAATTTTAGCAATCGGATCAGGATTTAACTGTAAGATCAAATCCAAATCATGGATCATTAAATCCAATACTACAGAAACGTCATTTCCTCTTGGATTAAATTGGGCTAATCTATGCCCTTCAATAAAGCGAGGTCGAAGATTTAAATCCGCCACTTGCTTGTATGCTGGATTGTAGCGTTCGACATGACCAATCTGAAAACACAATCCTTTTTGTTCGACCAAATCCATTAGGATTTTTCCTTGGTCAAGATCTTTCACAAAGGGTTTTTCGACAAACACATGCTTCGAGTTTTCAAGAGCCATTTTACACAATTTAAAATGGGTCTGCGTTGTACTCACAATATCCACGGCATCACACTGAGACATGAGTTCCTCTGGTGAACTGGCACATGAAATACCAAATTCGGATTCTACGGCTTTGGCCATTTCTGGATTTGGATCATAAAATCCAACGACATCAAAGGGGGTTTGGCGAAGACATTTTAAATGAATTTTGCCCAAATGGCCCGTTCCAAATAAACCAATCTTTGTCATAACTAACGATAATTAGAGATTACTGCACCTAAAACTGTAATTAAGACTACGATAACAGCAGCGATATAAATAGACTTATGAATATTACCTACAAATCGTCTAATATCCTTTTCCATCTCTGGGTATTTTGGAATAATCTCTTTTTCCAATAACGCCTTATTAAAAATGTGCTTTGAGTCAAAATCTACTCTTGCATTAACCAATCTTCGATAGGTTTTAAGGAGGCTCACCCTAAAAAAAACATTTAGGAATAGTAAGGCAAAGACCAGACCAACGACCGCGGAGTATAATATTAAATACATATCTTTAAACGGACCGCAAATTTAGCTTTTTATGACATCTATTTGTGACTTATCGAGACTTAGATACTTAATTTTCAGTGTTTTATTTTGCCTTTCGGCGAATGCACAAGTGGGTTTAAATTACTATTTACCGAGCTCAGATTTTGATTCGAAGATTACAAGTCCAAAAGATTTTTTTGGTTTTGATATTGGTGATTGGCACATAAGTCATGACCCTTTATACTACTACATGAAGACATTAGCCCAAGAATCAGACCGTATAACGATTAAAGAATATGCTCGAAGTCATGAAAATCGCCCCTTAGTATATTTGACCATAAGTTCGCCCGAAAACCATTCGAAAATCGAGGAGATCCGTCAGCAGAATGTCCAACTTACCGATCCTGATCTTTCTTCAAAAGTGGATATTGAGGATTTACCTATTATTATATATCAAGGGTATAGTATTCATGGCAATGAACCCTCTGGAGGAAATGCCGCCCCATTGATTGCTTATTATTTGGCTTCCGCCAATGATGAACATGTTAGCGAATTACTCGAAAACGCCGTGATCATTTTAGATCCTTGCTATAATCCGGATGGCTTTAATCGTTTTGCCAGTTGGGTTAACTCTCATAAATCAAAAACCTTAGTCAAAGACCCTAGCAACCGTGAATTAAATGAGGCATGGCCACGAGGAAGAACAAACCATTATTGGTTTGATTTAAATCGGGACTGGCTATTACTCACGCACCCTGAAAGTCAAGGACGGATTGAAACTTTTCATCATTGGAAACCGACAGTACTTACCGATCACCATGAAATGGGTACAAATAGTACTTTCTTTTTCCAACCAGGAATTCCATCACGTACTAACCCAAATACTCCCCCACTCAACCAACAATTAACAGAACACATCGGTCATTATCATGCAAGTGCATTGGATAGTATTGGTTCGCAGTATTACACCAAAGAATCATTTGATGACTTTTATTACGGTAAGGGATCGACTTATCCAGATATTAATGGTTGTGTAGGTATCTTATTCGAGCAAGCGAGTTCGCGAGGACATTTACAAGAAAGTGTCAATGGAGATTTAAGTTTTCCATTTACCATCCGGAATCAAGTGGTCACCTCGATTTCTACTCAAAAAGCAGCTGTCAAATTACGAAAGGACTTACTTGAATTTAAAAGAGAAGCCTTTCAGAAAGCTCAAAAAGAAGCTCGATCAAGTAAAATCAAAGCCTATGTTTATCAATCGGAGGACAATCAACGCGTCCAAAGATTTAATCATATCATGAATACACATAAAATTGATGTGTATAAATTAGACCAGCGAGTAACTACAAATGGTAAGATTTTCGCCCCTGAGCGAAATGCCTATGTAATCCCTGTCGATCAAGATCAGTATAAAATGGTTAAGACAATTTTCGAACGTGTAAAAACTTTTCCGGATAGTCTCTTTTATGATGTTTCGACTTGGACAATGCCTTTGGCTTTTGATTTGGAATATTCTGAATTAAAATCCAAGTACTCAAAAAATTTATTGGGCAACAAATGGGAGCATTCGCCGAAAGGCAAGAAAATGGAATTAAGCCGAAACTCATACGCCATTGCTATTGAATGGAATCAAGTCAATGCCCCCAAAATTTTATATAAACTACTATCCATTTCGGCGGTAATAAAAGTCAATATGGAGGCATTTAGCATGGATGGAAAATCTTATCCTGCGGGAACGCTTATTATTCCACGTCAACAAAACTCACGGATTTACAATCTTATTCTCTCTAGTCTTGAAGGGGTGTCGGCTGAAGAAGGCTTGATTATAAACACCTTAAGCGGAGGTCTTTCGGATGAGGGAATCACCCTAGGAAGTCCTAAGCAGTCTGCACTAAAACTACCAGAAATCGCCATGATTGTTGGCGATGGGATTAGTTCGTACGACGCGGGAGAAATATGGTATACAATGGATCGCATTTTTGAAATGCCGGTCACCAAACTGGATATAAATCGATTTAATGGAAATAGTTTAAAAAGGTATAACACATTGATTTTACCCGATGGAAATTATCGACAGTTTAGTGGGGAGGATTCTAAAGCCATCAAAGAATGGATTAAAAACGGAGGAAAGGTCATTGCATTTAAGAGAGCACTAAATTGGCTAAATGGACAGCAGATGGTGAATTTAATCAGTCAACCGAGTGCTTCATCGAAATCAAATGACACAAATAAAAACACGGATTATGCGGGATCATCCGCAAGTTCGGGAGCCAAAGTTTTAGGAGGTGCGATTTTTAATGCGACCATGGATTTGACCAACCCATTATGTTTTGGATATCGGGATAATGAATTGGCTTTATTTAAACGTGGTACACAATTTTATACACCAACAGACAATCCCTATGCGACACCCATAAAGTATACAGAGGATCCTTTACTTAGTGGATACATGCATCAGTCCTTTAATCAAAAAGCCAAAGGGGCGGCTGCAGTAAGTTTGTTCGCCATGAATCAAGGACGCATTATTGCCCATGTAGATAGCCCCGTATTTAGAGGATACTGGTGGGGAGGATTACGCCTTTTTGCCAATTCGATTTTCTTTAGTGATTTAATTAGTGGGCGTGCGTTGCAGCGGTAGAATATTTAATTTCTGTTTTTATTAAAAACTAGATATGAACTATCCCAGCTGAACGAATGAATTTCATGTTTAATTTAAGCTCTGAGATAGTTCATATTTAAAGTACTAATTTTCGAGATGACAAATCTTGGTACATATTAATTTTCGTAATTAGTGTTAGTATGGCTTAAGCCGCGTAGTTTTCTTGAAGTTCTAGTTTTAATTCATCTAAAGTCTTAACCTCTTCTTGAATCCTTTTGAGTTGGCGAGTCAGATCTGATCGGAGAGGATAAGATAATTCAGGCTCTTCAAGGACTTTTTTATAATCTTCAATTAGAAAATTTGATCCCCGTAATATTTCATTTATAACCGCCTCAGGACTTTCGTCAATATGATTGAGTTTTATGTCTATAACAACTCTGTGTATTTCACCGAGTAAACTTCCAGTTAAATCAGGAGTAGATTGAATATCCTTTATATAGCTGTGTAGTTCTTTGATGTATTGATAACGTTCTTGTCTGTAGATTTTTAACCACTTTCTAAAGATAGGATTTGATGAGGCATTATATAATTCGAGATATCCTTTATGGGCATCTTCTAATCTTGTAATGAGTTCGCTTATTAATTTTTGCTGTCTATTTGGTAACATAGTTTATAATTTGAGTTAGGAATTTTTTGGTCTTCATCTCTACAATCGCTTTAGACAACACACACATAAACGTTACTGTAGCGATCATTCCAAATAACGCCGATGAAAATACGTTGACACCTTGGTAATTAAGAAATGAAAATATGAGTGTAAAGCAGATTGAAATTAAGCTGGTCGCTATGATTATAATTCGATTTATCTTCGACGCGGCAAAACTAGATATATGATTAAAACCTAATTTAAAAAGCCTTTCATGGATGCAGACCTTATTTACTTTGGGGATGATTCAAGTAATGGGCTTTCTGCAATCAAGTTTGCCTTATCGGAAACTTCTTTAGCAAATTCCTTTATTTTGTCTTTGAGGTTCAAATCGCTAACGGCACTCCCAATATTTGACTGATCTATCTGACTCTTTAGATCTGATTCAAGCTTCTTTGCGCTTTCAATTGCTGATGATTTTAAATCTTCAAACTTTTCTGATTTTAAAAAGAGGCCCAATGCCGCACCCGCAGCTAACCCTAGGGTAAATTTTGTGTAATTATTCATATTAAATATTTTTTGATTCACTACTAAGACTACTGTGCCTAAGAAAAGTTCGATTCGAACATAATTTCACAAAGAGTAGTCAATTAAGTATGCAAAAAGTTATACATATTAATTGGTCTCAAAAATTAATAACATGTACACTTGTCGTACTGGGGTTAAGTTATTTTAAGTCACTAACTATTCCGATAGCCCTTGCGAGTTTCATTGCTATTGCCTTGAATCCATTGGCGAATAAAATTAACCATAGATTGAAAAATCGAAGTGTATCATATTTGATAAGCTTGATTTCGGTTCTTTTATTCATAATGCTACCACTATTATTGGTATGCTATTATATGTATTTGCTGTTT
>JAHDBE010000103.1 GCA_020630555.1 Saprospiraceae bacterium | reverse complement strand
CACAAGAGAGTAGAAGAAACAATAGAGACCGCAGAGAGGGCTAAAGGAACTCGAATTTTGGGGAAGGATCCGGAATCAGGACATACCGTTTTAACACAGATGACGAGATTTGGGCCTGTTGTCCAGATTGGGACAATTGAAGAAGTGGGTGAAGAGGGTAAACCCAAGTTTGCAAGTTTACGTGTTGGTCAGTCTATTGAAACAATAGACTACGAAACCGCTATGGGCTTGTTTGAATTTCCAAAGGAAATTGGAGAATATGAAGGGAAATCTGTTGAGGTGAATGTGGGAAGATTTGGACCGTATGTAAAATTTAACGAGCAATTTGTCTCTATACCTCGTGGCGAAGATCCATCGGATTGTACCTTGGAAAGAGCCATACAGCTAATCGAAGAAAAGCGCAAAGAGGACGCCCCTGTAGGGGAATATAAAGGAAAACCATATACGAAAGGTAAAGGACGTTTTGGTCCCTATTTTAAGTATGATGGAATGTTTGTTAATATTCCTAAACGCTTTGATCCAGAGACAATCTCTAAAGCGGAAGCAGAAGAGCTTATTGAAGCAAAGATTCAGAAAGAGGCCAACAGGTACATCAAAATCTGGGACAAGGAGAAAATGAGTCTTGAAAATGGACGTTGGGGGCCTTTTATTCGCTTTAAGCGAAAGAGCTATAATCTCCCTAAAATTAATGGTCATCGATTGCAACAAGAAGATGTCCAGGATTTGACTTTAGAAGAAGCTCAAATGTTTTTGGCCGATCAAATTCCTGACCGATTTAAAGAGTATAAAAAGGACGAGGCGAAATAAAAGCAGCGAAAATTATTGAAAGGACATCTTTTAAATATGTCCAGATATTTTTTGCTTTTAATAATAGTCGCTTTTCAAGCTTGTATCGATGTGGACCCGTGTCCAATGCCGTCAGATGATATTCGTATTCAGACAGATTTCGAATGGATTGATTGTGACATTTTTGTACCTAATATTGTATTTCCTGAGTCCGACAGTGTACATCATTTCGGAGTCTTTGTCAATCATTTCACAGAAGATTTGATCGTCGATTCCATACGAGTAAAATTGTTTGATTCTTACAGTCAGATATTGCATCAATCATCTGTTTTAAATCAGATAGATAACTTCATCCATTTCTGGGACGGATATTGGGATGATCATATTTTTTTAAATAAGGCTTTTTTTGAAGTTAAGATATGGTTCTCTGGAAACCACCATTTATTCATAGACGGTTATATCAAAGCAAGCCAATGCGAGCAAGTATCTGATTGCAATGGGGGTAATTCTTCGAATTTTTTAGAATATAGAACAGCAGCTCAATATTTAATTACTTCTTCAGGATGTAATTTCGAATGCGACTACATACCCTGTCCATAATTTGATTTTGATATTAATTATTGATAATTATCTCAGCCGCTCTTTTGGACGCGCCACTGGATCCAAGTTGAGTAATTAAATTCTCATACTCTTCTAGTATACTGTCTTTGTTTTTTCTCAATAATTCGAATTGTTTGGTGAGTTCGGATTCATTTAAATCTTTTTGTATCAGTTCTTTAACCACTTCCTTATTGGCGATCAGATTAACGAGTGAGATAAACGGTACTTTAACGAGCCGTTTGGCAATTTGAAAGGACAGCCAATTTCCTCTATAACATACAATTTGCGGTACTTTAAATAAGGCTGTTTCTAATGTGGCGGTTCCCGAACTCACAAGGGCATAATCCGCTATAGACAGTAAATCATAGGTTTTATCGATACAAATGTCTATAGATACATCTTTAGGCAAAAGAGATCTATAAAAAGAAACTGTTTTACTGGGAGCACCTGCAATAACCCATGTAAATTCCTTGTATTTCTCAATAAGAGAAATCATCTCTGGAAGAATTCTTTTTATTTCCTGCTTGCGACTTCCTGGTAGAAGTGCAACAATGGGTTTTCTTCTTAAATAATCTTTGGCGAAAGCCGCATCAGGAATGAAATTATCTATCGCATCTATGAGTGGATGACCAACATAATCTATGTCCACACCATACCTGCCGTAAAAAGTCTTCTCAAAAGGCAAAATAGATAAAATACGATCCGTGTTTTTAGCAATATTATGAACTCGACTAGTGTGCCAGGCCCAAATCTGCGGGGCGACATAATAATACACGGGGATTTTTTGATCTTTAGCCCACTTGGCTATACGAAGATTAAAACCTGGGTAGTCAATTAGTATAAGCTTATCGGGATTAAACTTTAAGATATCTTCCTTGCAGAATCTAAGATTACCCAAAATGGTTTTCAGATTTTTAACCACTTCCACAAAACCCATAAAAGCCAAATCTTTGTAGTGCTTCACTACTGTGGCACCTTGAGATTCCATTAAATCGCCACCCCATGCACGAATATTTAAGGCAGAGTTTTTTTGGTTCAGTGCTTTTATAAGGTTAGAACCATGTAAATCACCCGAGGCTTCACCTGCAATGATGTAAAGCTTTTCCATTAAAAAAGCATGTCCTTATATCTGTAAAGCCAATAACCGACCAAAATCATCGTAGGAAAAATACAACCACGTAAAGCACGGTCCATTCGTCGATTCTTAAACATGTTGAATGGAATTAGATTACAACATATCGCTAGGAGGGCGACTGTTTTTTCTCTTGCTCGACCGCCGCTTGATGTCACGCTCTCCATTAAACCAAAGCTTGCCAAGGTGTCAAATAAAATGAGGATTAATGCATAACCTAAAATAGGGACACATATACAAACCAATATACCTGTGAGAATCGAATCCCATTGAAAAAATGATTCTTTGTTTTCCATACAATTAAGATACGTCTTCGAGGTGTTTTAATTGTGGAATACTCGGGTAATGTGTTAAATCATGATGGGCCGGGACGATAGAGATGTATCCATTTTTCAGTGCGTTTTGATCGTTGTCCTCGCCTTCGTCATCATTGACAAATCGACCAGTTAGCCAGTAATATTTTTGTCCGCGTGGATCTTCGGATTCTTGAAACTCCTCAATCCATCTCCCTTTTGCTTGGCGACATATTTTTATTCCTTTTATTTCCTCGAAGCTTCCTTTGGGGATATTGACATTGATTAATTGACATGCGCCGAAAGGCCGCTCTAAAACCTTGGATGATATTTTATGGGCATAGTATTTTGCTGCCGAAAAATCCGCATCAAAACCATAGTCGCATAAAGAAAAACCAATTGAGTCTATGCCTTCGAGACTCGCTTCCATAGCTGCGGACATGGTTCCGGAATAAATTATATTAATAGACGAGTTAGATCCATGATTTATGCCGCTAACACAAAGATCAATATGGCGATCTTTTAATAATACATTCTTTGCCAGTTTGACACAGTCTACTGGAGTGCCAGAGCATCTATATGATTGTATACCATCAAACACATCGACTTTATGCAGCTTTATAGGCTGTTCGATCGTTATGGCATGGCCTTGACCAGATTGAGGTTGATCTGGAGCGACGACTATCACTTCTCCAAGCGAAGAAACGGCTTCGACTAAATTTCGAATTCCAGGTGCTGTGATGCCGTCGTCATTCGTAACTAATATTAATGGTTTACTCATAATTCGTGGTTCTTCACAAAGTTGCAAAAAAGAATATGACATCTAAATTACAAGGGTCATAACTTAATCACACTTGACAATGTTATACCTTCGTTAATTCTAGATTTTAATTTATGAGCTCCACACCAAAAGGCATATTGCTAGTAAACTTGGGTACTCCAGATGATCCCTCTCGTGCTTCTGTATATCGATATTTAAAGGAATTTCTTTTAGACAAGAGAGTCATTGACTACAACTGGCTTCTAAGGAATTTTTTAGTACGCGGCATAATCGCTCCATTTAGGTCTAAACCATCCTCAGAAGCGTATAAAGAACTCTGGACTGAACAAGGTTCACCCTTGAAATTTCATGGAGAAAAAGTATCGGAGATGGTCCAAGAAAATCTGGGTGAAGAATACATGGTCCAACTTGCTATGCGATATCAATCTCCCGCCATCAAACAGGCGCTTTTAAAATTTAAAGAACATAATATTACGGATATAACCGTTTTCCCCATGTTCCCGCAATATGCCTCGGCAAGTACGGGTTCGGTTTTTGAAGAGGTTATGGATTTTTATCGCAAGGAATTGACCATACCATCTCTCCGGTTTATACAAAGTTATCACGATAACCCTTTGATGATTGAGGCTTTCGCCAATAGGGCAGAGAAGTATAATCTTGAAGACTACGATCATTTTATATTTTCTTTTCATGGCTTGCCCGAAAGACATTTAAAAAATGCAGATGAAAACAATCATTGTGTTGTTAAGAAAGATTGTTGTACGACTATTTGCGAGAAGAATCATATGTGCTACGGGGCACAATCGCATGCCACTGCATATGCCATCGCTGATAAACTAGGTATCCACCGAGAAGACCTAACCGTAAGCTTTCAGAGTCGACTTGGTAAGGAAGTCTGGATGACACCATATACTATCGATGTCTTAGAAGAATGTGCCAAAAAGGGTCAGAAAAAGATTTTAGTTTTTTCACCAGCCTTTGTCGCAGATTGCCTAGAAACCACCATCGAAATTGGAGATGAGTATAAAGAAGAATTCTTAGAGTTTGGTGGCGAAGAATTAGATTACGTGGAAAGTTTAAATGACCATCCTAAATGGGTTGAGGCCATAGTGGGTATGGTTAAATAGAGTTTATATCTATTCCTTTGATGAAATCATTTCTTCGTGTGTAGTGACTAGACTTCCGTCAATGTTAATTTGGTGATCCGTTACAAGAAGTTTTCCCCGACCTATATCTCTAATGAATCGAATGCTCTTGTTTTCAGAATCAAGTTCAAAACGGGACCAGTACATCTCACTCAAATCCTTGGACCGCACATACTTATATGAGTTTTGATCAAAAAGGTAAAAGTTATATGCCGACACTTTTGAGTGCCCATACTTATTGATGAAGTATATGTCCAAGTAGCCATCAAAATTAAAATCAGCGGTTTGTAATTTTAAGGGCTGTACGTCCGAGGTGTAATTTCTTAATGGACCCGTGTTATTTCCTTCTATAGACTCTTTTAAATCGTTAAAAAAATCAGACGAAAAAACTTCCAGAGTATCTTTAAAATGAACCTCTTTCGCTAGGACCATTTTGGTATTATTAGTATTGGTCATCGTGTCAAGGATATATTTGGCGTGAAGAGTTATATCTACATGCTTTGTTTTTCCTGTTACGATTATTTCTTTTGTTTGAGGAAAACTAATATCCGATTCTTGAGCCTGTATTGTTATGTAAAAAAATAAAAGGAATAATAAGATTTCAAATCGCAGAAACATCCATATTATTTAAATCGAGCAATTACATCCAAATTTCCTTTAACCATTTGGTCCATTTGGGCTTCTACTTGGGCATCAGCAGGAAGGAAAATATCCATTCGTGATCCAAATTTTATAAATCCTAATTCTTGGCCTTGATCGACATGATCGCCAGTTTTAAGATAGTTTACTATACGTCGTGCAAGAGCTCCTGCTATTTGTCTATACAAGACTTCGCCGTTTTCATTTTTTATAACCGTGGTCGTGCGTTCGTTTTCTGTGGATGATTTGGGATGCCAAGCCACAAGATATTTACCTGGATGATATTTTGAATAGCTTATTTCACCTGAGGTTGAACAACGATTGGCATGGACATTCATTGGGCTCATGAAAATCGAGACTTGTAAACATTCTCGATTTAAGTATTCGGGTTCAAACGCTTTTTCTATAACGACCACTTTGCCATCTGCTGGAGCGTAAATTAAGTTTTCATCTTTTAGGGGAATTCGTCTTATCGGATTTCTGAAAAATTGCAAAATGAAAAGAAATAAAATGACAAAAACAATAATAAATGCCACGAGAGCCCATAAGCCCAAATAATTACATCCAACACCTACTATCAAACCTATGAGTGAAAAGACCAGAATTGTGGCTCCACCTTCTTTATGAATTCTCATGATCCTAAAATTTCAAATACTAAATAAACAAACGGCCAAACAAAGATAAAACTGTCGAAACGATCAAAAAAACCACCATGACCTGGTAAAATGTTTCCAGAGTCTTTTACTCCGAATTTTCTCTTTATTGAGGATTCAACTAAATCCCCGTAGGTCCCAAAAATAAAAACGATCAACCCTGTACCAGACCAAAAAAATAGAGATTTCGTTTCAGTAAAATACCATACTCCCATAGCTGTAAGAATGGCAAAAAAAGCTCCTCCTAAAGTACCTTCCCATGTCTTATTTGGCGACACGCTCGGAAATAATTTAGTCTTTCCGATTTTTGATCCGACCAAATAAGCAAAACTATCACTAGACCAAATGATGCAAATGATTCCAAGCAGACTCCATCTGCTAAATGTCGGATTGTTAACCAATAAATCTAGAACCAAAGTGGTGTTAAAACCAAAATAAAGAAGTGCCGACGCCGACGGCATTCTATTATGTACGTTTAGCATGTCCTTTTTCCAAAGAGCGATTAAGGACCAAGTAGAAAATAAAAACGCTAAAGGAAGGACTAAACGCATGACTTTTTCCGAGTCCGATTGATATATTGTCAAATACCAGAGCAATCCACTTCCAATAAAACTAATTATCAAAGGTCTCACATGTATCATGCGATTGTATTCTAACATAGCCAGACCGCCTACAAGGCAACAAAATACTCGAGCGGTTTCATCTGAATAGGCTACAAGACCAATAACTACAATTCCAAATACAAGACCAGTGATTGACCTTTGCATTAATTTGCTCATTTCAACTTCTTTTTACCAACTTCGTCTCTTAAATACACATTGGCGAAAGCCAAAAAAAATAACCATCATGACGAGATTGAGCGTAAACATAAATAAAGTTGCCCTAATTCGAAATTCGAGAGGTTCTAACCTTCCTGACTTACGTCAATTTGCGATGGATTGCGAAGAATTTGGAGCTGAAGGGATTACTGTACATCCACGACCAGATCAAAGGCATATTAGATATGATGACATTCCTATTTTAAAATCAGTAGTGAATACAGAATTTAACATAGAAGGATACCCCAATGAGGACTTTATGGCTCTTATGAAAGAAAGTTGTCCAGATCAATGTACACTTGTTCCGGATCCTCCCGGCGTTTTGACCTCAAATGAAGGTTGGAAAATCAAAGAGAATCATGGTTTTCTGAGTGAAATAGTCAGCGAATTACAATCCTATGGTTCCAGAGTCTCCTTATTTATAGATCCTGATCCAGAACGCGTCTATGAGGCGAAAAAGCTAGGGGCTGATCGAGTAGAAATATATACGGGCTCCTACGCTACTAAATTTAATCAAGATAGAGAGGAGGCCATTAAGTCCCATGTAGAGACCAGTCGTGCGGCTCGTGATTTAAAAGTTGGATTAAATGCCGGACATGATTTGAATCTAGAAAACCTTAAATTCTATAAAGAAAACACCATTAATCTTTTAGAGGTTTCTATTGGGCACGCTTTAATCTCCGATGCCTTGTATTTCGGAATTCAGAACGCCATACAGATGTATAAGAATTTATTGAGATAGTCATTTTGTATCCATGATGAAAAAATAAATTTGGACACCAGGCAGCGTTAAGGAAATGTTATCAGTTTAGAATAACGTGAACTTGAATGAAATCGTATTTGTATTGGCTTTTTCTAGATAAAAGTGGAGAATTCAAAGATGGTTTTGGGGTATTGATCGACAGAAAATAGTCATGTTCTTGTAAGAAGAAGGATGGTTGGCTTGTTTTTTGGAATTTATTGTTAATATTGTGTTAACTCTGTAGAGAGTTTCAAGACGAAATAAATCAAATTAAATAATCTAAATCGAATTGGTATGAAAAAACTTTCACTACTGTTAGTGGTTCTTCTTTTCGCTGTTGGTTACTCATACGGACAGCGTACTGTAAGCGGAACAGTAACAGATTCTGATGGTTTGGCCCTAATTGGTGCTAACGTGACTGCAGAAGGAACAACTGTTGGTACCATTACTGATATTGATGGAAACTTCTCACTATCTGTTCCAGATGGTGTAGACGCCTTAGAGGTATCTTATACAGGATACACCACTCAGGTTATCAATATTAATGGAGCCTCCACAGTAAATGTGGTATTATCTGAAGGTGAGCTTTTAGACGAGATCGTAATTACAGGTGTGGGTAAAGGAACCTCCACTAAGAAATTAGGATTTGCTGTCAGTAAAGTAAACGAAGAAGCACTTGAGAAGGTACCGGGTATTGATCCAGGTAACGCACTTAGAGGTAAGGCTCCTGGTGTACGAGTTGTTCAGGCTTCGGGTAACCCATCTTACGGTTCAGAGATTAGACTTAGAGGATCTAACTCTATTTCTGGTTCTCAGAGACCACTTATCATCATTGATGGTATCATCACAGATGGTGATTTAAGGGACATTAACATGGATGATGTTGAATCTATGGAGGTTGTTAAAGGTGCTGCGGCATCTGCCCTTTATGGATCTTTAGCCGGTAACGGTGTTATCCAAATCATCACAAAGACTGGTAATAGTGATGGTGATGGTCTACGTGTTTCATTGAAAAACGAATATGGTTTTTCTCAATTAGCTAACCAATATCCTATTGCTACTAAGCACCCATTCCTTTTGGATCCTAATGGTGTTCAGATGGGTGATTGGAATGGTGATGGTGTAGAAACTTCAAACTTTGGTTTTGATTTGAACAATCAGCCAGAGATAGCTGCAGATCCAGAAGGTCGTTTTGTAAACGATTTCCCAACGACCGTATATGATCATATTGATCAGTTTATGTCAGGTGGATCTTTCTACAACAACAACATTAGCATGGCATCAACGGGTGAGAACATGAACTACATGTTATCATTCTCAAACCAAGTTTCTGGTGGTGTTATTGACGTATTACCTGATTATACACGTCGTAACTTCCGTGCGAATGTAGATGCAAGACCAAATGACAAATTAAAGATCTCTTTCCGTTCTATGTATGGTTTAACGGATGGTGTCGATGTAGCTGAGCAAGGACAGGGTGAAAACCTTTTCTTTGGTCTATTGACATATGAGCCATTTATAAATCTGGATTCTCCTGCTGGAGAGAGAGACGCTTCAATTTCTGAGTTTAATGCGACGCCTGATGGTTTTGAAATCAGTACGACAAATGCTGAATCTCCATTATATAATGCGACTGCATTAGATTGGGGTTTTGAAAGAGAAAGAATTTTAGGAGCTATATCTGCAACGTATGCATTAACGGATAAGTTGAACTTTGAAGCGGCATACACTTTGGACAGAACAAATGAGGATGGATTCTTTAATCGACCTAAAGAATATTTTGATGCATCTCAGATTACGCCATTAGAAGGTTCTCTTTTCTTGAATACAAGCAAAAGAAACAAAAGTGTGGCTTCCACGCAGTTGCAGTACGATACGGACTTAGGTGAAAACTTCAACGGGGTATTCACATTAAAGTATTTGTATGAAGATTTGACTGCTGAAGGTTTTAATGCTGGTGGAACAAACTACGTTGCAAAAGGTATTCGTGATTTGGAT
>JAHDBE010000102.1 GCA_020630555.1 Saprospiraceae bacterium | reverse complement strand
AATTTCCTGATACGTTTACCGTAACTATGGGGAACTCTGCGAATTTGATTTCTTCGACGCTAGGATCTTGATCAAGATCTGTGGGTAATTCGGGTTTCGCTTTATCTACGGCATCTTTAACCTTGCGGACTGCATCATTTATTTCAACATCATTACTAAGTTCGACAATAATAATTGAGAAATCTTGAATGGATGTTGAAGTCAAGGATTTCAATTCGGATATAGATTCGATCTCATTTTCGAGAGGTCGTGTAATAAGATTTTCTATTTCCTCACCCGAGTTTCCGAAATAGGGTGTATTTACATAAATCGTAGGTAAGCTAGAATCTGGATATTGCTCTTTTGGCATATCACGATAGGCCTGGATTCCGAATAACAGAATCATTAATGCAATCAAAAATACAGATGTTGCATTATCAACAGCCAGTGAGCTTAAACTAAACTCTTTGCGTTTGATTGGTTGTTCCTGCATTTTGATCTTATTGAATGTTTAATAAATCCCCGACACTCACATTTCGTGATCCATCGGTAATTAGTAACTCGTTTTCAGTCAGACCTTCTTCAATAACCACTTGTCCTTCGTAACTTTCGCCAGTGGAGATGTACTTTTTGGTGGCTTTGTATTCTTTTCCATCTTTACTCGCGACAAAAACAAATTTATTTCCATTGACCTCTTCTTGAACGACGTTGAGTGGTACAGTAAGTGCGTCTTTAATTTCTAGGTCTTTAAATTTGACTAGACCCAGTAAATTTGGTTTGATAGTTCCGTCTGAATTAGGAATATTCACTTCCATTTTAAAAGTTCGATTAGCTGGATCAATTGATCTTCCTAATAGTGAGATTTTACGACTCATTTCTTTTCCGATAGCAGGCAATTCAATATTTACTTGATCACCTACTCTTACTGAACTTAGATAATTTTCGGGAACGTCCGCGACTACTTTGACTTGTCTAGTATTTAATAATTGTACAATAGGTTGGCCTGGCGCTGCCATTTCACCTTGCTTCGTAAACTCCATATCTACAACTCCCGATATAGGTGCATACACATTTCCTTTACTTAATTGAAGGCGTAAACTTTCTAAAGACTTTTCTAAGCGCTCTTTATTGTTTTTAGCTTCTAAGTATTGGATTTCTGATCCAATGTTTTGTTTCCATAATCGATCTTGCCTTTCGAAAACGGTAGTTGCTAAACCAAGCGACACTTCTAGTTCTTGTATCTGTTTTTCGACGGCCTCTAAATCTAAACTGGCAACCAATTGACCTTTACGCACATTCTGTCCTTCCTTAACGGCCAATCTTAAAACACGTCCTCCAATGGAACTACTTACATTAACTACATCGTCGGATTGGACAGAAGATTGAATTTCAACATATCTCTGAAACAGTGATGGTTTAATCGTGTCCAACGACACTAATATTCTTAGGATCCCGGCTTCGGGATCTAATTTTTTAATTTCTTCTTCGATTTCGGTGATTTCCTTTTGAACCGAATTAAGCTCTTTCTTTTTCTCAGTTAATAATTTTGTCCACGCTTCTACGGTAGTTGGTTTCTCTTCTGACCTTTGGCATGAAAAAAGAATAAGACTTGATAAAAATAGTAAGGTGATGTATCTCATGATGATGGTATTTCAGTTTTTAAATTTTTCCAAGAGCGATGTCTAGATCAGTCTTCGCATTGACTAATTCATAGAGTGCGTTGATGTAAGAGGATTGTGCCTGATAAAGAGAAGCTTCTGCCTCTGTGACTTCAAAACTTGATCCTACACCTTCTTGAAATTTGATTAGGGTTTTAGAATAAATCGATTCGTTTAATTCTAAAATGCGTTTGTTTTGAGCAAGACTATTTTTAGCGTTGATCAACTGAGATTTAGCATTCATGACTTGTAGTTGGACTGCTGTTTCAAAATCATTTTTTTGGATTTCAGTTTTTTCCATGTCGATCTTAATCTGTTCGATCTGACTCTTCCTTTCACGACCGTCGTAAATTGGAATATTTATCGCTATTCCTGCAGAAGCGGCAGGTAACCAACCCGCTTCGTTTGAATCGAATAAATTATTTCTTTGTAGACTTTCTGACACATTGGCGAAAGCCCTAGCAGAAGGAAGATAACTTGCTTTTACACGTTTTAAATTAAGTTCGTTTAAGGCTTGCCCCGTTAGGATCGCTGAGTACTCAGGTCTTTGATTATAGTCTATTGTTATGTCTTCCTCTAAGTTTTCAACTTGAATTAACTCAGCGATATTTTTTAAATCGTCCGATAAACTTAACTCCTCATTTAAAGGATAAGACATCTGGTATTTTAAAACATTGTAACCGATCTGGATTAATTGTAAAAGATTTTCTCTTTCAGACTTGGTGTTTTCAAGAGATAAGGAAATACGATCTACGTCTAAAGATTCTACAAATCCGCCTTCATAAATTGCTTTGACTTCCGTCAAAGATTTATCAAGAATATTAATGTTGTCATCGACAATCTTTAAGTTTTCTTCAGCAATCAGAATACTCATGTAAGCTTTGATGATATTCGTTTTGATGTCGTATTCTGTGGTGCTGGATTGTTGTTCGACCAGTTCTCTGTAAAGCCGTGCCGCTTTTAATCCATAGATGTAAGAGCCATCGAAAATGAGCGAACTCAATTCGATCTGCCCTGAAAGATTGTTTTTCTGAAAGAAGGAAAATTCGAATACTTCAGGTGCTGGTAATTCTCGTGGTTCAAGTACATTTTCTGCAAAGAGTACGCCGTACACAGCGGGTGAAATAAAATCCTGAACCGGCTGTTGGGGTACTGCAAAATAGTACTGATAATTAATCGAGGCATTTAATTTGGGCATTCCGATCGATTTGAATTCGGTGATTTCCCATTCAGCCCGCTTCGTTTCTAGTTGATCTAATTTGACCCGATTATGATTTTTGACACCATAATTAATAGCCTCTTGCATGGAGAAAGTAGGCTTTTGACTAATTGCGAAACTGCTGATAAAAATGCCAAGAATGAGTAGGTAGGGTACTTTCATACTTAGTCGTTTAATTGAATTTTTTGAATATACTTTCGGCCTTTATCAGAAACTATCCCATACATATGATAAATGATGAATTCCTGAAATAAGGCAGCTTTAGCAAATTGTTTCGTTGGAAATATATCTTCGTCTGTTATGGTTCGAGACTGCGCGACGTAGAGTCTTGAAATGACATCCACGTTAATGTTCTCCTTATAAAATCCATCTTCCTTACCTCTTAGAATGTTGTTTTTAATTTGATCTTGGATGAACTTTATATGCTCAGACTCAATAAAATTCCAACTATCTGGATAATACTTTCGTAAGTCATAGACTAAGGAGGCAGACATCTCACGAAGGAAGGATAAAATATATCGAGCAATACCCATCATTTCGTCGATAGAGTTTTGAGCGTTTTCAGATATTTCACATACGTCCTTCATCTCTTTGGCGATATAGTACCTAATGGATTTATCGACGAGCTCTTTTTTATTTTCGAAGTACTCGTATATCGTCTTTTTAGAAATTCCTATTTCACGACTTATGTCATCGAGACTCACACTTCTCACGCCATATTTTAAAAAAAGATTAAATGCGGCTAGGGTGATTTTACTTTCCATGTATTCAAAATTACAGGAAGTAAACGTAGGAAACTTTAGATTGTTTGAAAGTTTCCATGGTTTTTTGATGAACAAAGTCATTTTTTCGACGAACGATCTATGGTTCTTTTTACTTTCGTAGAATATGAGTTCGATTAGGATACTGGGATTGATGTCAGGAAGCTCACTTGACGGGTTAGATTTGGCTATTTGCCAATTTGATGAACGATCTGAAGGGAAGATTACATATGAAATTATTTATTCGGAAACTGTCCCGTATCCCAAAGAGATTCATGATGTTTTGTCTAAATCTCCAAATGGATTTAAGGATATAGTGCGCTTAGATTTTGCACTGTGTCAGTTTTGGGCAAAATGTATTAACGGAATTGATGATAGCCAAGAAGTGCATTTTATATCATCTCATGGGCATACTATTTGGCATTCACCGGATGAAAGTATAAGTGTGCAGTTAGGGAACGGAGGTACATTATCTGCTCTCACCAGATTGCCTGTTGTATGTGATTTTAGGATGCAAGATGTTGCTCTCAAAGGACAAGGAACGCCTCTTGTACCGATTCTTGAAAAAGAATTATTCAAAGAGTATATCGTATTTCTGAATCTCGGCGGCATTGCTAATTTGACGTCAACGGAAAGAACTGTCCAGGCTATTGATGTTACACCTTGCAATCAATTGTTGAATTTTCTGTCCGACCAGAAGGGATTCTCATATGACGACGGAGGGAAAATGGCGGCAACAGGCAATATGGATCATGAGTTGTATGATAGTATGATGGCTTTGCCCTATTTTTCGCAATCTTCAAATAAATCGCTAGATAACCTTTGGATCCAAGAAAATTGTTTTCCATTGCTTAGAAAGGGGACTCCTAACAATGGCTTGTTTACCCTATGTCATTTTATAGCGGATCGAGTTAAAGATCAATTATCGAATTGGGGAATTTCAGGACAAAAAATATTTACAACAGGTGGTGGAGCGTACAATGATTTCTTAATCGATTGCATCAATTTAAAAATTGGCGTAAGCCAAAATGAAATCTTCATTCCAACCAAAGACATGATAGAATATAAGGAGTCTTTACTCATGGCTTTTTTAGGGTATTTACGCATTCAGAAAAAACCGAACGTTCTCTCATCTGTTACTACGAGTAGTATGGATACTGTCGGTGGCGCTATCTATGATGTTTACGGTACATTGGGACATGAATAAAAATTCAAAAATATTGGTTACAGGCGCGACAGGCCTGGTTGGAGCACAAATTCTTCGTGATTTAAAGTCACATGATTATAAAAACCTAAGTATACTTTGCCGGGAGACAAGCCGACTAGATCTTATTGAGGATGTTGTTGATGATATAAAAATATGCAAGGGAAATCTTCTAGACATACCTTCCTTAGAAGAAGCCATGATAGATTGTGATTTAGTTATTCATTGTGCGGCGATGGTGAGTATGCGTAAAAAAGATCATGATCAGATGCGTCGTATAAATGTTGAGGGTACTGCTAATGTGGTCAATATGGCACTGTATTGTGAAATCCCTAAAATTATTCATGTTAGTTCGATTGCGGCTCTTGGAAGGACGAAGCCAGGAGATGAAGTTAATGAAACACATGATTGGCAGGATTCTCCCTATAATTCGGCTTACGCCAAAACGAAATACGAAGCGGAATTGGAGATACGACGTGGTGAGGCAGAAGGTCTTGAAGTAGCCATTTTAAATCCATCCGTTATTTTAGGCGTGGGATTTTGGAATCAAAGTTCGCTAGCGATGTTCCCTACGATATATAAGGGTGTTCCTTTTTATCCCCTTGGCGGGAATGGAGTGGTCGATGTGCGCGATGTTTCAAAAGCGGCTATGGAATTAATCCAAGGGGCGCATTGGGGTCAGCGATTCATTATCAGTGGCCATAACGTCATGATGAAAGATCTTGTCACTAAAATTGCATTGGCACTTCAAGTAAAACCGCCTTCTAAAGCTTTAAAAGGATGGCTTAAATGGATATCATGGCGCGCAGAGGCTGTTCGCGCCTTTTTCTCAGGTAAGAGCCCATTAATTACCAAACAAACGGTAGAAACCACCTCTCGTGTTTGGAAGTTCGATTCCACGAAATCTCGAGAATCTCTAAATCTTACATATAGGCCATTAGATCATACTATAAATGATGTTGCAAAATCTTACCTAGACTCGATTCGTCAAGACTGGGACTACGGCCGTTGGAAATGATTGTTCCCACTAGATCAGGCATTTAAATATTAAAAAATATTATACTTCGAATTATACCACTTGCAGAATAATGTTTTTTGATTTGGTCAACTTTGAGAATAAAATATTATTATCTATCTTCTAATTGAGAACAAGCTTTTGTAGAAAGCCGAACTACTATTATTTAATTCTTAAACCGATCAGATATGGGAATAGAAACAAAGAACATTCGAAACATTGTTTTAATGGGTCACTCGGGCTGTGGTAAAACCACATTTGCGGAGACCATGCTTTATGAATCTGGAGTGATCAAACGACGTGGAACTGTAGAAAGTAATTCGACTACCTCTGATTATACAAATATCGAACAAGACAAAGGAAGTTCTTTGTTTAGTACTTTGCTTCATGCAAAATGGCGCGGTTGTAAAATAAATATTTTAGATACACCTGGATCGGATGATTTTGTAGGTGAAGTAGTATCATCCCTAAAAGTAGCTGATACAGCTATGATGCTTTTAAATAGTGCAAATGGCGTCGAAGTGGGTACGGAAATTTTATGGGAGTATGTTCAAAATTTTAATACACCAACCATTTTTGTCGTCAATCAGATTGATCATGATAAATCTGATTTTGAATCTACATTAGAACAAGCACGATCGCGATTTGGAAGTAAGGTGTTACCTGTGCAATATCCATTGGATCAGGGAGCTGGTTTCACTACGATTGTTGATGCACTTAGAATGGTTATGTATGTATTTCCTTCGGAAGGAGGTAAACCAGAAAAGCATCCGATACCCGAAACCGAAATCGGACGGGCTCAAGAAATGCACAACGCCCTCGTCGAAGCAGCTGCTGAAAATGATGAAGGATTAATGGAGAAGTTTTTTGAAGAGGGTACATTAAATGAAGAAGAATTAGCAAAAGGACTCACATTGGCTTTAGCCCAAGAATTAATATACCCTGTGTTTTGTGCCTCTGGAGTAGAAAATAAAGGAAGTGGTCGAATCATGGGGTTCCTAAATGATATCGCTCCAAGTCCGGCAGTTAGACCTGAGGCATCCCTTGAAGGAGGAGGATCGATGGCTTGTGATACAAGTTCGGACAAAACGGTCTTTATATATAAAACACTTTCAGAACCTCAAGTGGGACAGATCTCCTACTTTAAAGTATATGGAGGATGTATTAGCCCAGGAGATGAACTTGTAGTTGATCGAAATACTGAAAGAATATCTCAGATATATGAAGTAAATGGCAAAACAAGAGAAAACGTCAATAAACTTTGTGCGGGAGATATCGGCGCCACAGTGAAGTTGAAATTTGCGCAAACCAATGATACACTAACAGAAAAAGGGAAAGAACATCAAATTGAAAAGATTCATTTTCCTGATCCAAGAATTCGAACCGCAGTTGTTCCGCCAAGTAAGGCAGAGATGGAGAAGCTGATGAAAGCACTTCATCAAATCGAAACGGAAGACCCAACTCTTATTGTGGAGCAATCACCACAGCTTAAACAAACTATCTTGCATGGACAGGGGCAACTGCATTTGGATCTTGTGAAATATCGTATTGAAAAAGTCAATGGTATACATATGGATTTCGAAAGACCTCGAATTCCATATCGAGAAACAATTACGAAAACGGCCAATGACTCTTACCGACATAAAAAGCAATCAGGTGGTTCCGGCCAATTTGCCGAGGTACATATGCGGATAGAGCCGTATTATGAAGATATGCCCGATCCAAGTGGCCTAACCGTTCGTCAGAAATTTGTTGAAGATCTAGAGTGGGGTGGTAAATTGGCTTTTTACTGGTGTATTGTTGGTGGTTCTATTGATAGTAAATACATCAATGCCATTAAGAAAGGAATCATGCAGAAAATGGAAGAAGGTCCTTTAACAGGTTCCTACTGTCAGGATATCCGTGTGTGTATCTACGATGGAAAAATGCATGCCGTAGATTCTAATGATATGGCATTTATGATCGCTTCTTCACAGGTATTTAAAAACGCCTTTCAAAATGCCGGTCCACAAATATTAGAACCACTTTACGATATGGAGATACTTTGTTCCGATACTGTTTTAGGAGATGTGATGGGAGATCTTCAAGGCCGGAGAGCTATGATTATGGGAATGGATGCTGAGGGACATTATCAAAAAATAAATGCTCGGGTACCTTTAGCCGAGCTTTACAAATACTCCTCAACGCTTCGATCTATAACTCAAGGTCGAGCCAAGTTTAAGAGAAAATTTGCGGAATTTTCGGCAGTAACTCCTGATATCCAACAAAATTTGGTATCAAGTTATCAATCCGAACTTCAAGAAGTCTAGAGGTATGAAAAAACGGAATGGTTTGCATCAATTGTAAACCATTTTTTTTGCTCCCTATAATATTTACTTTTGAGTCGTGGCTCAAAAGCTTAAAATAGCATTCGACGCAAAACGCTTGTTCAATAATTTTACTGGCCTAGGAAATTATAGTAGAACTCTCGTTAGAAATCTGCAAAAATTCTATCCTGAGCATGAATATCATCTCTTTACACCAAAACTCATTGAGAATAATGAGACAAGCGAATTTCTAGAATCTTCGAAATTTATTATTCACAAGTGCCCTCATTCGTTTGGTTGGTATTGGAGGCAATTTCAAATTACAAGTGAATTAGAAAAATTAGATATCGATATATATCATGGTCTAAGCCATGAATTGCCAGTTGGAATTAAAAATTCCAAAACGAAATCCGTCGTAAGTTTTCATGATTTGATTTATGAAAAGTACCCACAAGATTACTCTTGGATTGATCGAAAAACATATCGTTTTAAATACAAAACCAGTGCACAGGTGGCAAATTCTGTTGTGGCAATAAGTGACTCGACAAAAAGTGACCTGGTCAAATTATATGGTATAAATAGAGAAAAAATAACGGTCATTTATCAAACCTGCCATAACTCGTTTATCGAACAAACCCAGACTACTAAAAATCCAACAGACTTTGACCGCTACTTTTTATACGTCGGATCAGTAATCCCACGAAAAGGCCTAAAACGCATTGTACAGGCGTACGCCAAAATAGATGCGCCTAAAAGAATTCCATTACTTATAATCGGTGATGGAAAAGGATATAAAAACGAATGTTTGGAATTAATAAATAATTACAAACTTGAAAATTCTATTCTATTTCAAGACTATGTTTCAAATGACCGATTGATTGATTTTTATTCAAATGCGGAGGCCTTAATTTATCCTTCGATTTATGAAGGTTTTGGTATTCCTATCATTGAAGCCAATATGTCTGGGACGCAAGTGATCACTTCTAATGTAAGTTCGATGCCAGAAGCAGCAAGTCCAGATTCTATTTTAATTGACCCATCAAATATTGATGCATTGGCGAAAGCCATAAAATCATTAAAACCATCTAGTGTCGCTGATAAAAATAAGCGAAGAGAATGGTCCCTTCAAAAGTTCAATCCGAAAGTGCTTTCCTCGCAACTGATGAGTCATTATCGCTCCTTACTATGACTTAATTCTTCTAAATACGTATTCGTTAAGACACATCTACTTAATACATATTACAAAAACCGTGCAAGAATGGTCGAAAATGCTATGTTTTTATTTTTTTTTTATATAAAGGTCTGAGAACCCTTATAAACGGTACGATCCAGATAGTATGAGGATATAAAATAAATTATTGATATGAATTATTTTTTCTTTTTTAACTAAAAACTGATAAAAGTTATAAGTCGTTTTTATGATTCTGATTGAACTTGTTTAAATTTGATTTTTTTTTTTAAATCTAAAAATTGAAAAAATATAAAGTATTAGATGTCAGGAAGTTCC
>JAHDBE010000101.1 GCA_020630555.1 Saprospiraceae bacterium | reverse complement strand
AATTATAAGGGATTCCTCTTTACCATTGACCATAGTGAGGTCTTTTACATCTCCTTGTAAAACAAATCCAGTCCCATTCACTGCATGAAATCCTCCCTTGCCATTTCCTTTTAACAAAAAACCTTTTGATCCATCAAAACGGATCGTCTCTACCTCAGCATTATAAATATTTCCTCCCCCCAAAATGTCGAGGACACCATCATTGTCAAAATCATTAATAATGGTACTGAGTATAGGGCCGTGTTGGGCATCCATAGGTAATGCCCTAAATTCAAAATTTCCATTTCCATCATTAATCAATACTAAAGATTCAAATGACGTCGCTTCATAATGAAGTGCGTTGTTCAACTTTTCATTACCATATATCATATTCATATCGGCGTACGCAAAATCTTTGAATGTCGGAAATTTATCCTTTATAAAGGGCATTTGTTGGGAAGAACACTCTCTCCCTCTAACCGGCAAAAGTTTTCCTTTAGATTCCTTACTTAAAACTATATCTAAATTTCCTGTGTCGTCAAAATCATCACAGAATACATGAAACGGCTTCTCCCTTTTTGCACCAAACTTATTGTTCAATCCTAAATTTCCCAACACATAATCCATGTCTCCATCTTGATCAAAATCCGCTGAATTTATATGATAGAACCACCCCACTCCAGTAATATCGGAATAGTCTTTTGACTTAAAGATTCCTGAATCATTCTGGAAAACCTGAAGAGACATCCATTCACCGACGATCATAAGGTCATCATCTCCATCTCCATCATAATCTGAAAATATCGCATCAGTAACTAATCCAATTTCATTTAACTCAGAAGCTACTTTATTTGTTACATCTTTGAAAACGCCTTTTTCATTTTCTAACATTAGAGAAGAAGCGGGTAATGGATATTTACCTGGTACAATTCGACCACCAATAAACAGATCTAAGTCACCGTCGGCATCGAAATCTGAAGGAAGAACAACACTACCGCTTGTATGTATCAAAGGCAAACTGCTTGTCGATTTCAAAAAATTACCCGAACCATCATTAAGATATAATCTATCTTGAAAATCATCTTTTGGCCTTGTATTTTCGTTACCGCCACTCACAACGTATAAATCCTGGTCCCCATCTTGATCTGCATCAAAAAAGACCGAACCAATATCCTCATATTTCTTATCCTTCGCCAAGAGTGACACATTAGTTCTATCGTACTTTTTATCAGGTCTTTGAACATAAAGCTCACCAGCCATATCTTGAGCACCACCAATATATATATCCGAAAGACCATCTCCATTAATATCTCCTTTTGTGATCTTAGGGCCAAGAGTAGACATTTTATAAGGTAACAGTATCTCCGTTTCAAAATCGTCAAATAGGTTCTCTCTATGGGCGTAAGCCCCTAAGCCCATTCCATCATTATTGAGCTGTGAAAAGAAAGTCTTATTTTGATTTTGAGCCTCTGATGAATTAGAGGCCTCTTTATAATTTAATGTTATTTTCTGGTCAGCAGAAACATCAGTAATACTCTGAGAGCGCCCATCAGGCCAAGTAATTGAAATTTTATCTGCTTTATCATAATCACCTATTCCAATAATAATCGAACCACCCATGGTCGATTGAAACCCTCTGTTTAAAAAGTGCTGATAATGCTGAGTCATATCCCCGGTTTCCACTTGTATTTTCGAACCAATACCTTGATTATTATTAACAGGTCCTTTTAACTCAATAATTATCGAATTATTCACACTATGATTTTCATAGATTGTAGCCATATCGTCAATACTATTCACAACTAAATCAAGATCTCCATCATTATCTAGATCCGCATAGGCAACACCATTAGAATGCAATTTCTGATCTACTCCCCATTCTTCAGTTTTGTTGACAAATCTTGCATCTCCTACATTCTTAAAACCGTAATTCGCAATTTTTGTAGATGGTGCAATTTGGAATACTTCATCTAAAGTCATAGGTCCAGAAGCAAATCGAGAACTCAGTTCTTTTTTATAATCATTATCTGTCATATCTCTCTTAATTCCGTTTGTAATGTACAGGTCCTTTAACCCATCATTATCAAAATCTGCAATAAGAGGTGCCCAACTCCAATCTGTTTTTGCTACACCTGAAAAATGAGCGATTTCACTAAAAACACCATTCCCTTTATTTAACTGCAGCATATTGGCCATGTATTGGTGGTGATAACCACTGGCTACCATGGAGTTAAATTGAAATGAGCTCATACCTGGCATGTTTCTTTTTGAGCGTATATGATCTTCTGATACCATATCCAATACTAACAAGTCAAACAATCCATCATTATTAATATCCGCCACATCGGAGCCCATGGAGTACATCGAAATATGATCAAAATGATCCAAAATTTTATCTGTAAATGTCCCATTCTTATTGTTTATCCATAAATGATCTGGCTCAATAAAATCATTAGAAACAAAAATGTCTATCCACCCGTCTTCATTAAAATCATATAAGGAAGCACTATGCCCCCAGGTCTTATTTGTGATTCCCACTTGATTAGTCACATCCGTAAATCGATTTCCGTCATTGCGATAAAACTTGTCCGAGAATTCAGGAATAATATTAGCTTGAATTTCTGGACTTAAGACAATTGTGTTATCAAAGTCCACTCTATGATTTATCAAATACATGTCTAAATCTCCATCCTTGTCATAATCTAAGAAATAAGACTGAACTGAAAAAGAAGGATCTGCTAATCCATAATTAGCGGCTTCGTTTTTAAACTTATTTCCACCTTGATTGATGAACAATTTGTTTTTTCTCTTCTGTGGATCTTTGATCGAAGCAGACTTACAAACATAAATGTCCAAAAGACCATCATTGTTAATGTCTATCATAGAAACACCTGAAGTCCATCCGTCAGGATCCGACGTGCCTGATGATGTAGTAATATCTTTAAATTGTAAGTTTCCCTGATTTAGATAAAGTTTATTGGACGTTTGATTGGCAGTAAAATAGATATCCATTAATCCATCGTTGTTAATGTCACCGATGGCTACGCCACCCCCATTATACATATTTAGATATTTCAGAAAATTGAATTCTAAATCTTCTGTAATGTTATTTCTAAAAGTAACTTTTGATTGGGAAGCCGGAAGGACCGTAAAAAGCGAACCCGAATAATTCTTATCCTTTTTTATCTGCTCAGAATTCGAACAAGAAAAATTAGCCATTATTAAAATGATCAATACGAAATAAGAAACTCTCATATGACTCATGATACTCATTGTTTATGGATAAATGAAACCGAAAGGTTCCATAACAGCTTTGTTTTCAACGCAAACTTAAGTAATTCTTATTCTTTGGCATCCACATCCAGAATATCGAATTATAAGTTTTTTAATCATCTCATTTTTACAAATTAACCTTTCAAAAAGTATTTGACAAAGAATCGATTTAAGACTTGTTTTGACTTGGTCTAGATTAACAAGTTATTTACACGAACGGTTAATAATTCCTTCTTTATGTTTTTAACTTTACATGCAATTATTTTCAATGAAACTGTCTATATTTTTCACTTTTGCTTTCCTGCCCATTTTAGGCTTTGGACAGTTTTCAACACAAGTTTTAGAGGCTATAAGAATTGGTGAGTCTATAAACATTGACGGAAGTCTAAATGAAATAGCTTGGAAATCGGCTCCCGTCGGAACGAATTTTAAACAATTTGATCCAGTCCCAGATAGTTCACCATCACAAAAGACCGAAGTAAAAATCCTTTATGATGACAATGCCATCTATGTCGGTGCTCAGATGTTTGATTCTGAACCAGATAAAATTTTAAAGCAACTATCTGAGCGAGACAATTTTGGAAATACAGATTGGTTTACAATTATTCTAGATACGTATCAAGATGGTTTGAATGCATTCGGATTTATGGTTACAGCAGCGGGTGTTCAAAGAGATATCCGATTTGCAGCGGGCAATGAAGACAGTAGTTGGGATGCCGTATGGGAAAGCGACGTCTCTTTAAATGAAGATGGATGGTCCGTAGAGATGCGAATTCCGTATTCAGCGATACGATTTTCTAATGACACACAACAGACATGGAACGTCCAATTTATCCGCGAAATAAGACGCTTGAGAGAACAGGTCGCATGGAACCCAATAAATCCTGCCATTGAAAATTTTTTAGCTCAGTCTGGTCAGCTTACGGGAATCCAAGAGATCGAATCACCTGTAAGACTTTCTTTTACGCCTTTTGTAGTTGGCTATCTTAATCATGCGGATAACGACATTCCAGGTGTAGATGAATGGACAAGTGCATATAATGCCGGGATGGATGTTAAGTATGGTATTAATGACGCTTTTACTTTGGACATGACCTTAATTCCTGATTTTGGACAAACACTAAGTGATCAACAAGTTTTAAACCTCACACCTTTTGAAGTATTTTTTGAGGAAAATCGACAGTTCTTCACAGAAGGTATTGACCTATTTAATAAAGCAGGTCTATTTTACACGAGACGAGTAGGTGGTCGACCTATTAACTATTTTGGTGCTTTCTTTGACGCAAGTCCAGACGAAAGAGTTGTAGAAAATCCAGATATAACAAACCTATACAACGCTTCCAAAATATCAGGTCGCACGAGCCAAGGCACTGGACTGGGTTTATTTAATGCTGTAGCCAGTGAAGAGTATGCTACCATCGAAAATATTATTGACGGAAGTCAGCGAAGTTACCTGACAAGCCCGCTAACAAATTATAATGTTTTTGTAGTCGATCAAAATTTGCCTAACAACTCGTTTGTCAGTTTTGTGAATACAAATGTGATGAGAGATGGGTCCTTTTATGATGCTAATGTTACTGGGACAGAATTTAACTTACGGACAAAAAACCAAGGGTATGGTATAAATGGTCGTGCGGCTTTAAGCCAAAAATATTTTTCGGACTCAAACGAATTTGGCCATCGATACAATTTATTTCTAAGAAAACTAAGCGGAAATTGGACTTATAGAGTCGGGCTCAATGTGGAAAGTGATGATTATGATCATAATGACTTGGGATTTTTATTTGCACCAAACGAACGCAGCTATGCCGCAGATCTAAATTATACGAATTACGACCCCGGAGGTAGGCTCAATCGATTTGAATACGGAATCAATTTTAGACACGAAAGATTATTTGAACCCAATCATTTCGTCTCTTCTTCTATATTATTTAATACGTTTTATTTATTCAAGAGTCGATTGGCCTTTGGCGCTTTTGTCAATTTAGATTTTGTAGAAAGCAATGAATATTTCGAACCAAGAACTTTTGATTTTGAAACCCTTTACAAGTTTCCGAGAAATCTATTTTTCAATGGTTTTGTTTCGACAGATTATCGAAAACCCTTCGCGCTAGATGCTAATCTAGGGTTGAGATTTTTTGATGCTCAAGATCGCCAAAACATTAATATCGGAATGCGGCCAAGAATTCGATTTAATGATCAGTGGTCCGTTTTTTGGAACAGCGAATATAGCTTCGATAAAAATGATGAGGGATATGTTAACCGATTTTTAGTGGATAATGACATTCCCGAACTCGATTCTGATGATATTCTTTTTGGTCGAAGAAACCGAACACGAGTTACTAATGGCTTTAGTACGAATTATATTTTCACTAGCACAATGGCTCTTACCATGCGCGTTCGTCATTATTGGGATCGTGTGATTTACCAAAGCTTTGCTCCACTTCAAGAAGATGGATATTTAAGAACTATAGCTTATGATGGAAGAGATGAAAATGGCACAGCCATTTTTGATCAAAATGTAAACTTCTTCAATGTTGACTTAAACTACACATGGAGATTTGCCCCTGGATCAGATATCATCTTTAATTGGCAAAATCAAATCTTTACGAATAACAAAGCACTCAACGATAGTTATTTCCAAAACCTGAACAGCCTCTTTGATGCTAACCAAAGCAACAGTATTTCACTTCGAGTGATTTACTTTTTAGACTATCTTTATTTGAAATAATTCTTTATTTATTTAATACTCATAGCTTCTGAGTAAATCATCGTTACTCATAACAAGAACTACCCTTTTATCCGATTTTAATTTTAAGCTTTCCATAGATTTTACATCATACGGTAAAAATACGCCGCTCTCCAAAGGGGACAATGGTTTATAACTTCCATTTGAATCACCCAAATTAAGTACACCTACGGACGCATCTCCACGAGTCGTCTCGGCTTCAGAATTATACATATTTCCTGCGGTCAAAATATCTTTTTGACCGTCGCCATTAAAATCATCAATAATAATAGAAGTGACCGCTGAAAGTTGATTATACAGAGGAAGCGTTTCAATGTCAAATTTTCCCGACACGTTTCTAAGAATTATAGAGCTAAACATCTGAGCCTCGTAGTGTAAAGATTTGTCTATTGCTGGTCCTAGAATCTGATTTATATTGGCTTCAGCAAAATCATTGTAGGATCCAAATCTTTGAGAGATCCCTGGCACTTGCTCTGAAGAACATTGCCTACCACGAACCGGCACTAAATCTCCGGAATAGTTTTTAGCTAGAAATATGTCAAAGGAGCCATTCCCGTCAAAGTCGTTTGCAAATACATGGAACGGCTTTTTACTGCTTGCCTTAAATTTATAGTTCTTACCTAAATTACCTAACACAAAATCTACATCACCATCATCATCCAAATCAGCTGAACTGATGCAATTCCACCATCCAACGGTTTCGGTTAATCCGTAATTTAAAGTAGCATTTACAAATCGTTTGCCATCATTTAATAATATGGTTACGGGCATCCACTCACCGACAACTATTAAATCAGGAAATCCATTTTTATCAATGTCATGCCATTCGGCATCTGTAACCATACCCAAGGTATTTAAAAAAGAGGCATACTGATTATTGACCTCCGTAAACTTTCCATTATCATTTCGGAGCAAAACACTTTGAGGAGGCGCTGGATATACATTAGGAATTGTTCGGCCACCAACGAATAAATCCAGATCACCATCTAAATCAAAATCTTCAGCGACAACGCATGAGCCACTAAAAAGGAGATTTGGAATTTGGTTTTTAGATTTCACAAAATTTCCCCTCCCGTCATTTATGTACAGTCGATCTGTGTAATATTCGGATCTATTTAATTCTTCTGTTCCACCACTAACTACGTAAAGATCCAAATCTTTATCTCCGTCGATATCAAACATGACACTACTCATGTCTTCAAAATCTTTATCTTGATTAAAGGCTAAATTCGTTTTCTTAGTATATGTTCCTAATTGGTTCTGAACGTAAAGAACACCTGCCTGTCCTTTTGCTCCTCCCACATAAAAATCTACTAGACCATCTCCATTGATGTCACCTTTGGAGACAAATGGTCCCAACTGAGACAATCGGTGAGGAAGTAAAACTTGATACTGATAATCGTCGAAAACGTTTTCCTGATGTGTAAATGATTCTGTAAAAAGTTCCTGAGTATTCTCTGATATCAAAGGATTAAATACATCGTTCTCAGCTTCAAATCGCACTGATTGATCATGATTTACTTCTATAGTTTGATTTGACTTGACATTAGACATTATTGTTTTCGTACCATCGTTCCATTCGACCTCTAAAACATCTACCTTGGAGTTATTACCTAAACCAAAATGAGCAATTGGTTCTACAGAAGACAAATACCCTCTGGTTGTTTTAAACTGTTCATACTGTTGTTTTCCCGCATACTTTAAATGTATTCTCGCTCCAATTCCTAGTGGATTTTTCGAAGGTCCCTGAAGTTTTATACGTAAATAATTAGCTCCCTTTTTGTCCGAATTATTTTCATAAAGAAATGCTGCTTCATCAAAATTATTGACAACAATATCCAAATCCCCATCATTATCCAAATCCCCAAATGCCGCGCCATTTGAGAAAGAAGGTATATCCATGCCCCATTCCTTGGATCTATCTGTAAATTCATACCCATTCTCATTTTTAAATATATAGTTCACAGATTTAGTCACTGGCGTTAAACTCAAAAACTCATCCATGTCTGGTATGTAGTTTTTATTCTTAGCTAAATAATCCTGTCGATCTTTTGCCGAATCTTTATCATAAACATCCCTTTTATATCCATTCGAAACAAACGCATCTCTTAAACCATCATTATCGAAATCTACTAAGTAGCATGCCCAACTCCAATCCGTTTTCGACAAACCTGCAAGTTGAGACACCTCACTAAAATGCCCGTTTCCTCGATTTAATTGCAGTGTGTTATGCATGTACTGATAGTGAAAACCCTGATCCACTAAATATTCAAATCGTTCCGGATTCATGTCGGCCATCATGGTTTTAGACCGCTTATAATCCTCGGGCATCATTTCTGTGACAAAAATATCTTCGTGACCATCATTATTAAAATCTGAGATATCTGAACCCATCGCAAATAAGGAAACATGACCTGTGACTTCTTTTAGTTTTTCGCTAAACGTACCATCACCGTTATTCATGAATAAATAGTCCCTCTCTGTATAATCGTTTGAGACATAAATGTCAGGATAACCATTATCGTCTAAATCCGAAGAACATACACTTAGTCCAAAACCAAAAGTCTGATTAAGGCCAGCTGATTCAGTCACATCTGAAAAAGTATTGTTGCCATTATTTCTATACAGCCTATCTTTTGAATAAATATTACCCGACGCCTTACCTTTCTTATATTCCTCAATATCGATATTACTGACAGACGGATGATTAATTAAGTACATATCTAAGTCCCCATCTAAATCATAATCAAAAAACATCGACTGAAAAGAATAGCCCGCGTCATCAATTCCATAGGCCTGGGCACTCTCCTTAAAACTTCCGTCTTTTTGGTTGATATAAAGTAGATTTTTTCTATCCTTTGCTTCTTTAACCCATCCTCCGCGACAAACGTAAATATCTAGCCATCCATCATTATTTATATCTACCATGGTAGGACCATTATGCCATCCCGTATCTGATCCTAATCCATATTTCTCGGTGATATCCTCAAATTTTAACTTGCCTTTATTTAAGTAGAGTCGGTTTGTTACCTCATTTCCTACAAAATAAATATCCGATAACCCATCATTATTAATATCACCAATGGCTACACCTCCACCATCATAAACCGGATTAAAGTTATACCACATTCGCTCAATTTTTTCCTCCAATACATTCTTAAAACTAATTCCGGATTTCTTCGAATTCACTAGGCTAAATAATTTTGAATCGGAAGATTTATTATCCTTGGATTCATCAGAACATGATGAAAACACAAGCATTAAACCCAGGTTTAAAAAGACGATCTTCAGCAATGAGTCTAGCGAAATATGTTCCTTAAGAGGCTTCATGAAATTATTTTCTAGAATTAAACGAGAAACGAAAATACTTACTTTGATGATAAAGAAATTCATATCGAACATGCATTTTAAAACTTGACATGCCTTATTCTTTTGACTTTCGTCAATTTAGTTCGAATGTAGATTAAATTAAATATCTTTGGAGGACGTGAGAAGTATCATTATTAATATTATAATTCGTCGGTATAATACCGATCGCTGAGCATAAAATAACAGTTTAAGAGCTCTGACAGATCGGATTTTGTCAGGGCTTTTTTTTTGAATCCACAGCATATGTCTAAATACAACGAATACAAACAGCTCAATCTCCCAGAAATTGATAAAGTAATCTCTG
>JAHDBE010000100.1 GCA_020630555.1 Saprospiraceae bacterium | reverse complement strand
GGACCACCTCCTGTTATAATCCCAAAACCACAATCCGCTAAAGTTTGAGCGGTGTCAACCCCTAATTGGTAATAAGGATGATCAGGCTTTGTCCTTGCCGATCCAAAAATGGATATACAAGGACCTATTTTATTTAAGGTCTCGAAACCTTCTACAAGTTCTGCCAATACTTTAAACATGGTCCAGGAGTTTTCTCCTTTAATCTGGGACCATTTTTTCATAGTTCGTGTGGTGCCGTTTTGATCTGTCATTTATCGTTTTATTTAACCTTGTATAAAACGTGTTTATACGCGTTTTAGTTTCTAAACCAACGCTCCTTTATACTTATCAAACTCTTTAGCTACAAAGGATTGCAAGTCTTTGAGAGATGAAAACTGTTCGAACAATTCTTCAAGTTTAGATTTATTTGCACTTGAGGGAACCACGTACTTAGCGATATCCGATTTAGTAATTGATTTATCAGATAAAATGATTAATCGCTCCACCACGTTTTTTAATTCTCGAATATTTCCAGTCCAATTCAATTTTTGTAATTCTTTGACAGCTGCCGGTACAATTTCTTTTTTATTGACGCCATATTCCTTACAAGTCATATCAATAAAATGATCTATTAGCTGCGGAATATCTGCACGTCTTTCGTTTAAAGAAGGGACCTCTATTATTATAACTGCGAGTCTATGATATAAATCCTCTCTAAAGTTTCCTTTACTTATTTCTGCTCTTAGATCTTTATTCGTTGCTGCAATAACTCTAACATCTACAGGAATGGATTTATCACCTCCTACTCGAGTAATCCTGTTTTCTTGAAGTGCCCGCAAAACTTTGGCTTGAGCCGAGTGACTCATATCTCCAATTTCATCTAAAAATAAGGTGCCTCCGTTAGCTAATTCAAATTTTCCAACACGCTGTTTATGAGCCGATGTGAAGGAGCCTTTCTCATGGCCGAATAATTCACTTTCAATTAGCTCTGCTGGGATGGCCGCACAGTTAACTTCAATAATATTTCCTTTTTTCCTGGGGCTGTATTCATGAATCCATCTGGCAACAAGTTCTTTACCTGTTCCGTTTTTACCATTTATCAAAACACGAGCGTCTGTCGGCGCCACTCGCTGAATGGTATCCTTAATCGTCATTATCTCCTTCGAATCACCTATGATTTCCTGGACTTTTGACTTGGCTACTTTTCGTTGAAGAACTTTTTTCTGAGTAATTAAAGTGGACTTATCCATCGCATTTCGAATGGTAATCAAAAGTCGATTTAAATCCGGTGGCTTCTGTATAAAATCAAAAGCTCCTTTCTTAACAGCTTCTACTGCCGTATCAATGTTTCCATGACCAGAAATCATGACAACAGGAGTATCTGGAGCTACAGTTTGAATCTTTTCTATGGCCTCCATACCGTCCATATGAGGCATTTTGATGTCCATGATTATGACATCATATTTATTTCTTTTGACTTTCACCAAACAATCTACACCATCCGTAGATTCCTCTACTTCATATTTTTCAAATTCTAAAATTTCTCGAATTGTCGATCTAATACTTCTGTCGTCATCTACAATTAGAATCTTAGCCATATGCTCAATGTTTATGTCCCGCGGACGTTAGTAAAACCCAAAAACAAATATACATTATTATTTTATTTAATAAGTTATAGACTCAATACAAACGTATTAAATATTAAACTAAATTTTAATGTGTTAATTACCTAAAGTCTTTAACGCCGCATATGCCATCAAACCTGTGCTAATTTTAAGTGCGTTTTCATCAATATTAAATGTATCCGTATGTACAGGTGAGCTTATGCCTTTTTTTACATTTCCTGTCCCCAAGCGATAGAAACACGCCGGAATTTTATGAGAGAAAAAGGCAAAATCCTCCGAACTCATTCTAATTGGCAGATCCACTACGTTTCTTTCACCTAAATAGTCAATCGCATATTTCTTCATTCGCCCACAGAGTTCCTTATTATTAATTAAACAAGGATACCCCTTTTTAATCTCCAATTTAAATTTTGCCCCATGCGCTAATGTTGTGTTTTTAATGTAATTGTATATAAGTTTATGAGCTTCACTACGCCATTTTTCATCCATGGTTCGAAACGTTCCTTCAATAAAAACCTTATTTGGTATTACGTTCGTCGCGCCTCCTTCAGAATTTATTTTTCCAAAACTTAGCACTGAAGGAGTGATGGGATTAGATTTTCTGCTGACAATTTGCTGAATTCCACTGAGTACCTCAGCAGAAATTATTATGGGATCTATGCAATTATGAGGGAGGGCGGCATGTCCACCCTTTCCATGAATAGTTAGATATATCTCGTCTGCACTAGCCATATACTTTCCCGAACAAATGCCGATTTTTCCAACCTCTAAAGGTGGATGAACATGCTGTCCAAATATCTCCGAAGGCTTTGATTTTTTAAATAATCCCTCTTTAAGCATAACACTTGCTCCACCTGGCAACTTTTCTTCACCTGGCTGAAATATTAGTCGTACTGTTCCTCCAAAATGAGATCTAAGTTGATTTAAAATCACTGCTGTTCCCAAAAGTGATGAGGTATGTACATCATGTCCACATGCATGCATCACACCTTCATTCGTAGATTTATAGCTAATCTTGTTTTTTTCTTGAATAGGCAAGGCATCCATATCACCTCTAAGAGCAATTATTTTATTTCCTTTCTTTTTACCTTTTATCTCAGCCACAATACCGTATCCTGCCCATCCTTTGGTATATTTTATCTTATGATCTTTTAACTCTCCCTCTATATAAAGGGATGTGTTTTTCTCCTGAAAAGACAATTCTGGATGAGCATGTAAATGCCTACGAATAGCGACGACATCTTTAAATAATTCCTTTGATAATGTTTGTACATCTATTTTCATGGCTCTTTATTTATTTGGCTTAAAGCCAAAAAATCTCTGTGACAAGTAATATGCCACAACCTTAATATCCGCAAACATCCCATAGTTTAACGCATAAAAAGTATTAATCTGATGTCTCTCGGATTGGTTAATATGGCGCTTTCCAAGTTGAATCGAAACAGGAATTACTCCTTTTTTAAGTTTTGGAAGCAAACTCAATTGTTCATCCTTCGGATCATAGCCAACCCAATGTGCTTTAAACATCATGTTTTGTATTAAACCAGACCAAAATTCATTATTAAATCCGGAGAACACATAAAGGACTGGACTTAAAAAGAAAGCCACAAGCGTTATTAGTACATTTGATATGGCCTTAATCCGTCGATTCACTTTACCATCGATTTTAAAAGACAAATCATAAGTTATTAGTTCTCCCGGTGTATTTTTCGAAAAACTACCTAAGATGGTTGTATTACCATATCCTGCAATCTTAAAATTTAACCCATCACCTAAGGACATCATATGGTTAAGAATGCTCTGGTAGTCTAAAGATTCTGCGCTAAATATTATTTCATTGATAGAAAGTGAACGAGTCACATCCTTAAGTTTAGTTATGTCATTTATATAAAAACTATCGTTCGTAGTTACGGGACAAATCACCCCGACAATTTTTCGCTCATCATTCACCGAATAGAGAAGTTTTTTTATCTGATGTGAAACCTCTTTTGTTGCAACAATCAATGTATGCGAGGAAAGAGGAATACGTGAGGTCCATTCGCCTGATGTAATTCGCAGTGATATTAGTTTAAATATGAAAGTCGATATAAGCGCTAGTATGGAACCCACCATGAGAATCATTCTAGAAGGTCTAAAATGCTCTGGTAAAAGGGCGTATAAAACAATTATTCCGATAACTCCAACAAACCATCCTCGAAGAGTATCGAAAGTGGAAGTTTTTTTATCGTAATTTCCATAGACATAGAGGCTGAAACAGAGGATCGTCGCTTTCATCCCAATGGCAAGAGCTATAAACGCCTCCGAATAGTATTCTGGATTTTGATAATACCAGATCGCCCATATTTTACTGAAAGAATAGACTACTGCAACGATGCCTATAAAGTCTATAAATAACCAAATCCCTTTCTGAGTCCAACGTTTAAATAAGGTTATTCCCGCAATTAGCGTCACAAAAAGACGTATACATCCAATTTTCAGCCAATTCCAAGATCCTCTTTGATGTTTACGAGAAAAGATAATCATGGCCCTGTAGAAATTAGAAACATGACTAAAACTGGCCTTTTTAGTACTTTCTCCCTTATAGTGAATAATGCATGTATCGGGAATATATTCAATCGCATAACCTGCTTCAGATATTCGATATGACAAATCAATATCCTCGCCATACATGAAAAAACTTTCGTCAAGATATCCGATCTGATCTAATATTGTCTTCCTTATGAACATGAATGCACCACAAAGGACATCTATTTTATGTGCACTGTTTTTATCTAGATGTCCTAAATAATAACTGTTGAAAACTGCCGATTTAGGAAAGAGTCTTGAAAGTCCTGAAAATTTACATAAGCTAGCCCAAACTGTGGGGAATCCACGTTTTGATTCCGGTAGAAAATTTCCTGAACCATCAATCATTTTCACACCCAAGGCTCCCGTTGACGGGTAACTTTCCATATGATCTAGGCAAATTTTAAAGGTATCTTCCTGAACGACAGTATCAGGATTTAAAAGAAGAATATATTTACCTTTCGCCGTTGAAATTCCTTCATTATTAGCTACTGAAAAACCATCATTAGTTTTCCTATCTAATACTTTTACATCCGGAAATCTCTCGCGAACCATATGAACAGATCCATCAACTGAATTATTATCTACAACGATTATTTCGGTATTTAAACCTTCAGCAGCCTTTTTGACGGAAGTCAAACACTGATTTAAAAAATGTTGAACATTATAGTTAACGATGATTATACTTAGATCAACCGACATATGATCAATTATCCTTTGTCAAATCATAGAGTGTCCGAGCATGGATAGATCTACCCAAGGTATGAGAATCTGCGTATTCTAATTCTCCACCAAAAGATACACCTCGTGCAATTTGAGAGATTTTCACATGTGATGCTTGGAGTCTTTTTGATAGGTAATAAATTGTCGTATCTCCCTCAATTGTTGGGCTTATCGCCATAATAACCTCTTCCACTTCATTTGTTTTTACCCGATCAACTAAAGAATCTATGTTCAATCTGTCTGGCCCCACTCCTTCTAACGGATTTATAACACCCCCTAAGACATGAAAAAGTCCTCTAAACTGCTGGGTCTCTTCAATGGCCATAACATCCACAGCGGATTCCACAACACAGAGAATTCTCTTTTTTCGGGATTCGTCGGCGCAAATATCACATATATCCTGGTCGGCATAATTATGACAATGCGCGCATCGGTTTATATCCTTGATTTCATCTAAGGATAATTTCAGTCCATCTATCTTATGTGGAAAATCCAATAAATGAAGAGCTAATCTTAATGCGCTTTTTTTACCTATACTTGGTAATGTCGCGAGTGATTCGACAAGGTTTTCTAATTTTCTAGAAGAGAACTTCATTCCATAAAGTTACAACAAAAGCTCCGCCTAAGTCTTAATTAATTAGACTGTCGTGATACAAAAAATGAATTAAACTACCCTGTTAAAAACATGAGTTTGTATTAACTTAGTTGACTTAAATAATTTCGATATGGCTGAGATAATTAGAATGCCTAGACTGAGTGACACGATGGAAGAAGGCAACATCGTGGGATGGATGAAAAATGAGGGAGATACGGTAGAACCTGGTGATGTATTAGCAGAGGTGGAGACAGATAAGGCGACGATGGAGCTTGAGAGCTTTCACAATGGAACTTTACTATATATTGGTGTAAAGGAAGGTCCAGTTCCTGTGGATGGAATTATAGCTATAATCGGAAATAAGGGAGAAGATTACAAAGAATTGCTTAAGAAGGCCGAATCTGAAAATGCTGTACCAGAGGAGAAAAAAGAAGAAAAAGTCCTTGAGGTAGTCAAAGAAACTGTAAAAGAAGGGCCTAAGCCAGTAACAACTCCTGCAGCTCCTCCTAAAAAGATTGTTCCTGCTCCTGCAAGTCCGGTTACTATTTCTAGTAATGGTCGTGTAAAAGCATCGCCTTTGGCACGTAAAATGGCTAATGATTCTGGAGTTGCGTTAAACAGAATTAAGGGAACTGGTGAAAATGGAAGAATAATTAAAAAAGACGTAGAGGCATATTTAGCAAATCCTACTTCAAGTGGAGGAATGAGCAGTATGGCACTACAAAATCTTCCTGAAGTTGAATATGGCTCGCATAGAGTAAGTCAAATGCGTAAAACAATCGCAAGACGACTTGGTGAAAGTAAATTTTCGGCTCCTCATTTTTATCTGACTGTCGAGATTAATATGGATTCCGCTATTCAGGCTAGAAAAGCCATAAATGAGATGAATGATTTTAGAGTCTCATTTAATGATTTAGTGGTTAAAGCAGCAGCGATTGCTCTTAAATTTCATCCTAATGTTAATTCATCATGGATGGAAGATCACATCGAAGTACACGAACATGTAAATATTGGGGTGGCCGTGGCAGTTTCAGATGGTTTATTAGTACCAGTCATCAATAATGCTGACCAGATTAGTTTAAGGTCTATAAATGAACAGGTAAAAGCTTTAGCTGGCAAAGCAAAGGACAAAAAGTTACAACCGGATGAAATGCAGGGCAATACATTTACTATTTCTAATTTAGGAATGTTAGGTATTGAAGAGTTCACTGCCATTATAAACCCACCTGATGCGTGCATCCTGGCCGTTGGTGCAATTATTCAAAAACCAATTGTAAAAGATGGGCAAATAACAGTGGGCAATATGATGAAAGTGACTTTATCATGTGATCATAGAGTTGTAGATGGGGCTACTGGAGCTGAGTTTCTGGGTACGTTTAAAAAGAACCTAGAAAATCCTTATCGATTTCTAATTTGATTTAGTCTTAAATTAAAGTCATTTCCGGCATTTCCAATATGCCTTAGTTCTTTGTGAATACGAAGAATGAGGTAGTTAATTTTCATTCGATACAGAACTAAATGAGGATTTCGAGGATAAGCAATTGTCTTCTAGGTCGATTATAGTAATGATGATCTCGCCTTGATCATTTACCCATTGGTTTTAGACTGGATACTTGAATTTTATTCGTGGCTTTTTAGCATTTTTTCAATTCTAGATTTACTCGCTTATCGTTATGAGGAATTTTATTATCATTTCACTACTCCAATTCTCATCTGGCATGGCGTTTAACAAAATCGATTTGAATGCCTCATTAACCAACTTTTGAATATACGTTAAATCATCATCCAAAATCCTGCGACAGACTTAACCAAATCATTCCGGACTGTACTTGAAATAACTATATATCAAGATCATAAAACCAATATATACTGGGATACATAAAAAAGGGGTTGCCTTACGACAACCCCTTTAATATAGATGTTTCAATTAAATACGATTAGTATCCAGAGCTTTTGTTTCCGTTGTATTGTGAACCTCTGATTACAGATCCTCCTTGTCCAGCATCTGGACCTTCTGGACGACCCATATCGAATGAGTTTCCATCACACACTTTAAACTCAACTCTTCTATTCATGTAGTGGTGAGCTTCAGTATTACCTGAAGGAATCATAAGATTCTCCTCTCCTCCATACATTAATTTAAGTCTGCTTCTATCGATACCATAGTTACTTACTAAGTAATCAATTGCAGCTTGTGCACGATTATAAGAAAGAACTTTGTTATAATCGTTAGTATTTCTTTTATCTGTATGACCGTAAGCAACTACACATAATTCAGGACACATTTTCATAACACTGGCAACGTGGTGCAATTGGCTATAAAATTCTGGCTTGATTGTGTACTTGTCTAAATCAAAGTGAATCATTGGTAAGAACCACTCTCCACATCCAGTTTTAACTTGCTTACATCCAGGGCAATTTTCATTCATAATACGGATGACATCACCTTCATTAAGAGTCTCAATAGCAGGCACTTCTGCAACACCTCTGCTATCCACAGTGTAACCTGGAGGAGAATATGGCTCGGCATCTTTACAATCCGCTAATCCATCACCATCAGAATATAAAACTATACCTCTTGTGTCTACTGCACATCCTGCTGGAGAATTTAACTCTTGATCTAACATATCTACTACTCCATCACCATCCTCATCCGTAAGATCTAATTCAGGACGTTTTTTCAATTCTGCAATATCATTGAACGTCGCATCTAATGGATTCAACCAGTATAATGGCTCAGTCACTTTGTCGAAGTTTCCAAGGTTGATAGCAAGTCTTACGTTTGTGTAGTGACCTATGTCAACGTTGTTTGTCTGATCATCCGCAGTTCTGAATTTGATACCATCTAGGTAGTCATTATCAGTAACCATAATCTGATGCTCTAAACCTATATTAAATCTCTTATTTATCTTTCTTGCAACACCCATAGAACCAGTAAACACAACGTGGATATTAGTTTCATCTCCCAATCGGAAAATACCTTTCTTCTTATATCCTTCAGTTTCATAATCACCGTCATAGATATCATTAAGAGCTGACTTTATATCTGAACGACCAGATTTTGTATTGAATCTTTCAACTGTGTAACCTGAATCATCAACAAGATTTCTGTACGGATTACCGTCAGCGTCTAATAAATCAAGCATTGTTTTATGATTATCGAATCCAGCTCCAAGAGTCATATACCAATTCCACTTATTTCTATCATTGTGGAACAATATGTTACCTATGTTTAAAACACCTTGAAGTGCTAAGTACATGTAACGCGTTTTATGAGATGGGAACCAACCTTGATCGTTATTAGCATAAGGATTAAAAGTGTCTTCTACGAGACCACCTCCTATGCCATTAGCCCCAGGAACAGTCCTGTGTCTCCAAGGCTGTGGATCCAAACCTGTAGCTTGTCCATAGAAAAAATCACCTCTAAGAGAAAAAGCATAGTGAAGCGCTTTTCTAAGGTGTAATCCTAATCCATATCCACCAGGGATGGTACGGTCTACATCACCGTCAATAAAAAAGTGTCCTAAGTGTAGTCCAACTTCCCAAGCATTTTTAGGCTTGGCAGAGTATTTATGCTCTCCCATTCTCCATGCTTTGTTTTGTTCTGCGTCTACTGTCATTTCATCAGGATAACCAGTAGTTACCATTGTCGATGATGATGCCGACATAGACTCTTCCTCCTGAGCATTGACTACACAAAAACTGCATGCCGCAAGAAGGAGTACTAGGTAAAGATTCTTTGTCATAGGGCTTTCAAATTTTATTAATTGAAACATTGTTTTTAGAATTAGCAAAAATATTCAAAAAAAATAGGCGACCAAAATATATCTGGCGCATTTTCTTAATCAAAAATTGTTTGCGTAAGTCAGTTATTTCGGTGCAAACACCATAGTCTAAGACCATTTTTTGGCGCTAAGTCACATATATAACAAACAGATTAACATATTATCATATTATCTATCTGTTATCAAGACACAATACTAGGGATTTACCCCTAGAAAAGTCTTCAATTTCTAGTAAACTCAAAAAGCATACCAAACATTACGACCAATCTTCATATATACCTTTAATACACTGATTAACAATTATTATTATATTTGTGAAATAGTTAATATGTTATGACAAATCATTGGACTAAACCATTGCCAAAGGGAATCTCCAGTAATTTGGATCAGTTTCCTCTCGGTTCCAAAGCAAATTTTCACGACGGAGAAAGTCCTATAGGCAGTGATATAAAAGTGGCACTAATTGGAAAAGATAACATCGCTTCCATTCAAATTAGAGAACAT
>JAHDBE010000099.1 GCA_020630555.1 Saprospiraceae bacterium | reverse complement strand
CTATATTCTCTTGGCTCCCAATTAGATTCAATACTCATCAATGCATCCATACTGGCACTAATTAATCGCTCGTATGAATCATTCATGACTGTGACCGAGTCCATCCGACCATTTGTCCCAATGTATATATCAAAATAGGTCACACCCATTTCGCATTTCTGTCGCGACTTTTTGGGATATCTTATAGACTTATATATATCTGGTAAAAATTGCTCATGACCTCCTTTGTAACGATCATTAGCTACCGAGTCAATGATAGCATATCGCAGTTCCGCTTCTTGCGCTTGGTTAACAAGAGCTGATAAAAAGAAAAAAGTAAATATGATGAAACGAACACTCACGATTAGTGAAGTTTAAACCTTACCGGCAAAGTAAAAGGCATGGCCACAATTTTTCCATCCTTTTTACCTGGGGTCCATCGAATATCTTGATTGATCATATTTTCGACAACAGTTAAGGCCGCTTCATCACAACCACTTCCTAAACTTTTGGTTACTTCAGGGTCACTGACAGATCCATCTTCATTTACCATGAATTTTATCATCACTGTTCCTTGAACACTATTACGTCTGGCCTGCGCTGGATAATTTAAATTTGTATAGAGATATCGTAACAGTTTAGTGTCTGCACAAGATTTTAATTGGTTCATATCTCCTCCCATATTTTCGCAACCTGGGAAAAGAGGATATTCAACTTCTACCTGCTCATCACTTGAGACAGGAATATTGAAGCGATAGATTAGGCTCTTTACGCTTTTTTTAGAAACATCCCAGGACATTCCATTGTCATGAATTGCCAAGGCGGTTTTCTTTGTCTCCAACATTAGACTTTTAGGGATATCACCATTGACATCTACGCTTTCAGTTCTGCCGTCCTCTGAAATATTCCATAAAATTTCAACTTCAGAATTAACGGTTTCGGTTAAATCAGAAGGATAAATAATGTTCGCTCCTAGAAATCTTTCAATCTTCGAATTCGTACAATCTTCAGAAGAGCATCCACTAATATTGACTTGCGCTTCTACGCTTATTGAACAAACAAATAGTAACAGAAAACAATAAAGAGATATTTTCATTTCTTAGATTTTAATCTTCTATTCTAAACCTTACAGGCAATGTATAACGTACATTGACTGCTCTTCCTCTTTGCTTACCAGGTCTCCATTTTAAAGGCATGTCATTCATAGATTCAACTAATCGAACGGCCTCTTCTCCAGTTCCATCTCCAGGGTCTCGTATCAAGTCGATATCCGTGATCAAACTATCAGGGCGAACAATAAACATGACAACTGCCATTCCTTCTGTTTTATTTTTCATGGCCGCTTCTGGATACTGCAGATTACTGTATAAATAATCCATCATGGCTTTTTTAGAACATTCTTTAACCTCATGCCGATCATAGTCGTAATCATTCTCATCCATCTCACATCCTGGAAAACGCGGCATCTCTTCAACCACCTTAAAGACTTCTTCTGGATATTTATTAACAGACTCTTCCTCTTGGGCAAAAGCTGTACAAGTAAGACTAATAAAGAATAGACAAAGAATATGTTTTCGAAACGTCATAGCACAAGAATTTCTTCAATATATGACCTTTCAGGAAAAATTATCCCTCTATCTTTTTAAATAACAAAGATTTAAGATCTTCAATCTTGACGCGCTCTTGACTTAAGGTATCTCTATCTCGTATTGTTACACAATTGTCTTCCAATGTTTCGAAGTCTATCGTTACACAATAAGGAGTACCGACTGCATCTTGTCTCCTATAACGTCGACCAATAGCATCTTTCTCATCATATTGGCAATTGAAACTTAACTTCAATGAATCATAAACATCTCTTGCTGCTTTTGTGAGTTCTTCTTTGTTTTTCAAAAGAGGTAAAACCGCACATTTAGAGGGTGCCAATTGGGGATGTAATTTCAGAACGGTCCTCGTCGATTCTTTACCGTCAGCATCTGGCACCGTCTCTTCTTGAAGACCATTAGAAAGCATCGCCAAAAACATTCGGTCACAACCGATAGAAGTTTCTACGACATATGGTACGTAGTTTTCATTTAGCTCAGGATCGAAATATTGTAGTTTTCGACCAGAAAGCTCTTGATGTTGCGTCAAATCAAAATCCGTACGAGAGTGAATACCTTCTAGTTCTTTGAAGCCAAAAGGAAATTGGAATTGAATATCTACAGCTGCATTGGCGTAGTGCGCTAAATTATCATGATCGTGAAAACGCAATTTATCAATAGGTGTCCCCAAAGATTGGTGCCATTTCATACGCGTTTCTTTCCAGTATTCGTACCATTTCATTTCTGAACCTGGTTGGACAAAAAACTGCATTTCCATTTGTTCGAATTCTCGCATTCTGAAAATGAATTGTCTAGCAACAATTTCATTTCGGAAAGCTTTACCAATTTGCGCTATTCCAAAGGGTAATTTCTGTCGGGTCGATTTCTGGACATTCAAGAAATTAACGAATATTCCTTGTGCCGTTTCTGGACGGAGATATAATTTATCTTCTTCTCCTGCGATATTCCCCAACTGAGTCGAAAACATCAAATTAAACTGTCGCACATCGGTCCAGTTTTTAGAACCACTCACTGGACAAGCAATTTCCAATTCTTCAATCTGAGCTTTGATATCTCCTAGGTCGCCCGAACTCATGGCTTTCGCCAATCTTCCAGCGATTTCGTCCATTTTCTTTTGACGTTCTAAGATGCGTCCGTTCGTAGATCGAAACATGGCTTCATCAAAATCATCAAATCGTTTTTTTGCTTTCTGCACATCCTTATCATTCTTTGCCTCAATCTTGGCAATATAGTCTTCGATTAAAACATCCGCACGGTATCGTTTTTTAGAATCCTTATTATCAATAAGAGGATCATTAAAGGCATCAACGTGTCCTGAAGCCTTCCAAGTTTTAGGATGCATAAAAATGGCAGCATCGAGTCCTACTATATTCTGATGCATTTGGACCATGCTCTTCCACCAATAATTCTTGATGTTATTTTTGAGCTCGACTCCATTAGGACCATAATCATAAACTGCACTAAGTCCGTCGTAAATTTCACTTGATTGAAAAATGAAACCGTATTCTTTACAATGAGAAATGATATTTTTAAAATCCATTTTGTAATATTAAAATTCACTAGTGAAATGAAACTGAACTTTCGGATGATTTTCTTGAGCCATCTTTAGAGTCCATGCGGATTCTGCAAGAAATACAAGTTGGCCATCAATATCTTTAGCTAAATCTCTTTTTCGTTTACTCATAAACTCTTTAAGGGCATCAATGTCATCACAACTTACCCAACATGCTTTATGAAGATTTACAGGTTCGTAACTACACGAAGCCCCGTATTCATTTTTTAATCTATACTGAATAACTTCAAACTGAAGCGCTCCTACTGTCCCTATAACTCTTCGTCCGTTAACTTCTTTTACAAACATCTGCGCCACTCCTTCTTCCATTAATTGGTTAAGTCCTTTTGCTAATTGTTTAGACTTCAATGGATCAGCATTATCCACATATCTAAATTGCTCAGGCGAGAAACTTGGTATACCTTTAAAATTCAACTTCTCTCCCTCTGTAATCGAATCTCCAATTTTGAAATTTCCTGAATCATAGAGACCGACAATATCGCCTGGATAAGCTTCATCCACCACCGATTTTTTTGAGGCCATGAACGCCGTAGGATTAGAAAACTTCATTTTCTTTTCTTGCCTAACGTGCAGGTAATTTGTATTTCTTTGAAATTTCCCAGAGCAAATCCTTAAAAAGGCTATTCTATCGCGATGCTTAGGATCCATGTTTGCGTGAATCTTAAAAATGAATCCGGAAAATTTATCTTCATCTGGTTCCACGATGCGCTCTTCTGTTTCTCTTGGCAAAGGTGAAGGGGCTATTTCTACAAAGCAGTCCAACATCTCTTTGACACCGAAATTATTAATGGCGCTACCAAAAAAAACAGGATGTTGTTCGCCTTTTAAATACTCATTAATATCAAGATCAGGATAGACCTCTTCAATCATGTTCACCTCCTCTCTTAATTCCTCAGCGGCCGCTTCTCCGATAATCGTTTCTAATTCGGCGGAAGCCAAATCATCAAAAACCACCACTTCTTCTTTATTATCCTGTTTACTATGTGGTCGAAAAAGGACAAGTTGCTTTTTATACAAGTTGTATACTCCTTGAAATCTCTGACCCATTCCTATGGGCCAAGAAAGGGGTACAGCTTTCAAACCCAATTTAGTCTCGATTTCATCTAATAAATCAAAGCCATCTTTACCTTCCCTATCCAATTTATTGACAAAAACAATCATCGGTGTTTTGCGCATCTTACACACTTCGACAAGGGCTTCTGTCTGAGTCTCCACACCTTTTGCCACATCGACGACTACAATTGCACTATCCACAGCGGTCAGTGTTCGAAAAGTATCCTCCGCAAAATCTTTGTGACCAGGAGTATCTAGGATATTTATCTTACGATCTCGGTATTTGAATGCCATGACGGAAGTCGCCACGGAGATACCTCTTTGTCTTTCGATTTCCATAAAATCTGAAGTCGCGTGTTTCTTGATTTTATTGGATTTTACAGCTCCTGCCACTTGAATGGCCCCTCCAAATAATAGAAGTTTCTCTGTAAGCGTCGTCTTACCAGCATCTGGGTGACTGACGATTCCAAAAGTTTTACGCTTTTCTAATTCTTCGGTGAAAGACATTCATTTTTTTTAGATTGGCAAAAGTAAGAAATTAGGTAGTTTTAGGGGTATTTCGACATGACGATAGTCACCGATTTATCAATGATCGTCTAAAGTCATGTGGACTATTATGTCCATATACGCTCAATTAATCAAAACGATAAGAAATGCTTGAATTAGCCAGTATAGTAATCCTCGGAATTTTTGCTCAATGGTTAGCTTGGCGCTTTAAAGTACCTGCGATATTACCCCTTATTTTAACAGGACTCGCAGTAGGTCCATTTGCTCCTTATTGGATGCCTCATGAATGGCTACACGGCAATGATAAGTGGCTAAATCCTATTTATGGTTCGGAAGTCGGTGGCCTTTTCCCTGGGGATCATTTATTTCATTTTGTGGAACTAGCTATTGGAGTTATATTATTTGAAGGTGGATTAACCTTAAAGCGGAATGAAATACGTTCTATTGGTGATATTATATTGAAACTAATCTCACTTGGTTCGGCAGTGACTTTTTTCATCGCTGCCATTGCTGCACATTACATCGTCGAATTAAGTTGGCCTTTATCCTTTTTATTCTCAGGATTAATAATTGTAACCGGACCTACGGTAATAGCTCCTATTTTAAGAAACATTCCATTAAAGAAAAATGTCGCCAATATTTTAAAATGGGAAGGAATATTGATTGATCCAATAGGAGCCTTAGTTGCTGTTTTGGTCTATGAATTTTTAGCGAGTTTAGCTGGTGATCATTCTGGCCATGGAGATACATCTTTCACTGCGGGCGCACTGAAACATTTTATCACATTGACTTTAGTCGGACTTTCATTAGGAACAATGGCTGCATTTGCATTTAGAGAAATTGTAAAGCGTCATTGGGTTCCTCATTACTTGTTAACTGTATTTACTTTAGCCGTTGTGCTTGTAGTCTTTGTAGGATCCGGAATGATTGTAGCTGATTCGGGACTATTAACCATTGTGGTGATGGGAACAGTACTTGCCAATATTGATCTTCCTAACATGGACGAGATTATGTATTTCAAAGAGTCTATTGCTGTCCTGTTAATATCCATGCTATTCATTTTGCTTGCCGCGAATATTACCATAGCGGATTTACAATTACTTCTTAATTGGAGAGCGGCTGCATTGTTTATGGCGATTATTTTAATTGTTAGACCATTGGGTGTATTCTTAAGTGCACGCGGAAGCAATTTGACTCAAAATGAGAAGTTGTTTATTTCTTGGGTCGGTCCTCGAGGAATTGTAGCTGCTGGTATTGCTTCACTATTTGGAAGTAAACTCCTCCAACTCAATAAACAAGCCATAGCGGAAGGTAAGAACATACCCTTTGAAGGTGCCGAGATGATCACTCCTCTAGTATTCATGATTGTGCTTGGGACTGTTTTACTTAATGCAACAACAGCAGGGCTTGTAGCCAAATGGCTGAAGGTACTTGTAGATAAGAGTAATGGCGTCATGATTATAGGTGCACATAAAGCGACTCGCTTACTAGCAGATTATTTACAAAAGAATGGTCGAAATGTAGTTTTGGTCGATTCGAATCGCAACAACATTGAAAAAGCAGAAGGCTTAGGATTAACAGCCTTTCAAGTAAATGTATATAACGATGACTTAGCTGATAATTCTGACCTTAATGATATGGGTTACTTATTGGCTATGACGGGTAGTACTGAAGTGAATAAATATGCTTTAGGAAAGTATGGCTCGCGATTTGGAGAAAATGGCTCTTACCGTTTTATTTCCGCCGAAGAGCGAAAAAATGAAAATGTAAATCCTCAAGATGGGTTGTTTTCTGATCATGATGATTACATCAATTTTATCGAAGTGGCACGGGACTATCCTCACATTTATGAAGTGGCAGTAAATTCAGAAGAGCAATATTCTGAACTTATTGAAAAGCTAAATGAGCACGAAAGCCGAATTCCTTTATTTGTAAAAGATAGTGAGGGATACCTCCACATCATGACTAGTGGAGAGAAGAAGGCGGCGATTTTAGAAGGTAGCCAACTAGTTTACTTAGGAAAAGAATTACAAACCGAAGTGGCATAAAAAGCAGATGCGGGTTTACGTTTAAACCCGCATCGTAACAATTCCAACATCAATTAATTTTCTTTTTCCATGGCCGCTATAATTGGATCTCCAAAGATTTCCATATTAAGCGAATGGCTATTATCATATTCTAATTTTTCAGTCACATTGATGTATGACCGTTTATATCTGTGTCCTTTTAAAGTCGCTGTTTTAGCTAAGAAGCGTTCTGCATCTAATTTGGAGTAATCGTTCATCCGAAGGTTTAAATGTTCACCATTTCCTATTAAGGTTACGAGCCCGGTTCCCTTTAAATCCAGAGTTAACTCTTTCACATCGACATAAGTCTTAACATCGAATCTTCCGTTTTTTACGAGTTCTAATTTCTCTTGATTAAATCCTTCGATACGTATGGCGTTTGTCTCTATTAAGTGAATCGATTCCAATTTTGGTAATGTCACAAATAGTTTTAACGCATTCGAATAATCCACGGAGCCCGTTATGCTTAATGTTTGCGAATTCTGTACGATGTCTAATGATTCGCTGTTTTCCTTATTCCCAACAACCCGTACAGAATACTTATCTCCATATGTAATAGTTGTTTTAAAATCGCCTTCTATATTGAGTCGATTAAAGTCTTTAAAATCAAACTGCTTTTCGAAGGAGTTTATGTCTAGCCATTTTTGAGCGACAAAACCCGATTCTTTCATTGTCCATTGGTTTCCGTATATCCTATGGGGCGAATCATAGTTTTCATCTTTTGTAATACGGGTATATAGGTGTCTAACACTTTTATCAAACTCTACTTCTTTACCTTCAGGAATTAATATTTCGTATTCAATGCGTTGTCCTCTAAACTTACTTCCAGATTTTAATTCATAGAACTCAGGAATTAAAATTTCATTTCCATTGACTTTAATCTTGTGTTTGACTTGATTGGCTTTCGCCAATGCATCCTCATGATGTAATCCTTGAGATCTAATATTTTGTCGAATCTCAATTAAATCTGAATTTGACTTTGCGACTCTGACACTAATGTTGTCCGAGATGAGGGATCGGCGACTCAATTTCAAACCATCCAAATTCAAAATGGAGTTTCCTTTGTTATTAGAGAAACTAGAAATTCGAATTGTTTTATCGTTGATTTTATGCTCAACTATGGTTGTAGTGCTGGCGTCTGTTTGAAACTGAGAAGCCGTGCTGATTGCCGAAGCAATAAAGATCACTGCGCTTATCCCCCAAATCATCCATAAGTTTCTATTCCACTCAGGATTCAATCTAAATCGTGTAAATCGTCTTGCGAATAAGAGTAATAAAGCAAATAATGGTATACATAAAAACAAGGTCCCAGAAAACAGCCCTCCGTAGCTTAAGAAAAAAGAATCCGGTCCAACAAACTTAGCAAAAGGAGCCATTGAAAATGTTCCAATGAGCATGCTCAGCCAAATTGCGCTCACAACGATTACAAGTACTACGAGTACTAAGCTAAGGATGGATCCAAAAAACTTGCGTAAAACGTTTAACGCAAATCGAATAATTGATCCTATAAGAGAAAACCCCGTCGATAAGGTGCTTCTTCCTTTGTCGAGAAGTGAGCTATGCCTTTTTTTTTTCCGCCTAAGTCTTTCCCTAAATCCGAGACTTTCTCTGAAAAGTCTTCAATACCCTCTTCGACCATTTTACCAATATTATGAATATTGACAGGTTCTCCTTTCATACTTAATCTGTCTCCAGATGTTTTTGCAGCAGGAACAATGATCCAAAGTAAAATATAAGGGATAAATCCAATACCACTGAAAATTAAGACTACAGTAATCAACCGAACCCAAAGAGGATCTTCTATGCCTAAATAAGCCGCAATTCCGGAACAAACTCCACCAATGACCTTATCCTCTTCATCTCTGAATAATCTTTTTCCAGTCTTAATCTTATACTTCTTCTTTTTGTCAGAACCTGTTGCTGTGCTCGTACCAAAGTCAGACTTTGCTTGCGCACCAAAATCTTCAGGAGTGCCCATAATTTTAATAACCTCGTCTAGTTCTTTTTTGCTTATGATGCTCTGTCCGGATAATTTCTCTTCAAATAATTCAGCCATTCTCACTTCTATGTCTCCGACGATCTCCTCACATCCTTCCGAATCAGCAAAATGTGATTTTATTGTTTCTACGTACCATTTTAAATGGTCATATGCGTCATCGTCTATGACAAATGGATAGCCTCCTAGATTGATGTTGAATATTTTATTCATTTCGTAGCTTGTTTTTTAGTTGATAATCTAACTGCTTGAGTTAATTCCTTCCACGTATCTGTCAATCCCGTCAAAAACTGTTGTCCTTCTTCCGTTAAGTAATAGTACTTTCTTGGAGGTCCAGATGTAGACTCTCGCCAGTTATAATGTAAAAGATCTGCATTTTTTAATCTATTGAGCAAAGGATACAGTGTGCCTTCCACCACGATCATTTTTGACTCCTTCAGTTTTTTAATAATATCTGAAGGATATGATTCTTCTTTAGAAATTATGGATAACACGCACAACTCTATTACGCCCTTTCTCATCTGTGCTTTTGCATTTTCAATTTTCATACTTCAAATATATGGTTATGTATAGTACTATGCAATACATAGTACCCAAATTATACATAGTACTATATAAAATGCGCTTTTTCTTCGACAAACGATGGGTTTTGGTGATTTAAGAACTTATTTAGGCTTTCAATTAATCTTTCGTTAAAAATTAGCATCATTTTACCTTGAAATGTACCTTTGCGCAAAATGTTATAACTAAACCGATATCATGAATAAATTGAATCTTTTGCTGACAGTATGCTTTTTAAGCGTTTGTACTTTAATGTCGGCACAAAAAATCGGATACCTAAATTCTCAAGAACTTCTGCTTGAAATGCCAGATATTAAAGCGGCTAATTCAGATCTCGAAGGATATCAAAAACAATTGATGTCTAAAGGTGAAGGGATGGTACAGACTTTTGATGTGAATTATAAGAAGTATGTAGATGAAGTGAATGCGGGTACCTTATCTAAAATTCAAATGCAACAGCGTGAAGGC
>JAHDBE010000098.1:1311-9840 GCA_020630555.1 Saprospiraceae bacterium | reverse complement strand
CAACAGTACCAATCCTAGAAAAAACGGTAAACTATTCTTTTGGCCAAAAGACAATATTGCTGAACCGAAAATGAGTGCTGCTGTGATTACATACCTAGGGTCAAACATTAAAGACAATATCAAAACAGCCATCAAATAAAAGGCAATCAAATAGTTTAAACTATTCGCCCCAGATCGATAAAGCACAATAAAAAAACTTGAAAACACTAAGGCAGACCCCGCATCCGGCTGAAGCAAAATCAAGAGCACAGGAAATAGAATTATCGCAGCAAGTGTCAACATGTTCTGAATTCCCTTAAGGCTTGTTATAGTAGAGCTCAAAAAGCCCGCCACTGCCAATGACGTAGAAAATTTAGCAAATTCTGAAGGTTGAAAACTAAAACCAAACAAGTTATACCACGATGTAGATCCCTTAATTTCAACTCCAAAAATTAAAACACCTATTAACAGTAAAATTCCGAGACCATAAATAATCCAACCAAGTGAATACCAGACTTTCCAGTCAATAATTAAGCAAACAAAAAAAACACTTATTGATGTTGCATATAGAAAAACTTCTCGTTGAGAAAATATACTGATGATTAGTGAATCATTTCCGGTTTCAAAGCCGAAATCACTTGCAATTACCATTAGATAGCCAATACAAACTAAAGCTAGATAAACCGATATGGTAATGGCATCTAATTCTTTCTTTAAGGTGCGGCTACGGTGGCTCATCTTTAATTAAGTAGCTCCGTCTTTTCGATTTCGTCTTTAACCGGTATTGCGCTACTGAAGTCTTGTTTTAAAGTAATCAGTAGATTTTGTAAATCTGACTTCTCTTCAAATGCTCCAACTTTTAGCTGATAATAGGGACTAGCGTGTTTCCAATGATATTTTAAATGAGGATATTTTTGATCCAATTTCGTAATTGCTCTTTCCATTTCCCGCCGATCATTCGTCGTGACGACTTGGATTCGCCAAGCATTAACCGTGCTTTTCTGTTTATTGAGCATTGTGTACTTATCCAATGCTTGTTTGACAGCTGGTGACTCATCGATGGTCACTTGGGCTGTCATCATAAAGTTTAGCAACACTCCAAAAATCAGAGTGAGAGAGAGCCTTCGAATTAAATCTACTTTCCGTGACATTGTTTATATTTTTTACCGCTTCCACATGGGCACGGGTCATTTCTTTTCACCTTTGTCCCACTGCGTTTAAATGTTTCTGCTTTTCTAACTTGTCTTCCCGCTGAAGCCGCAGCTCTTTTTTGAGCTTCATACTCTTTATTCGTGCGAACACCTTTTTGACTGCTTTTCTGCTCTTTTGCTTCCTTTACTTCTTCTGGACTGCCAATTAAAAGTTTTCCTTTTAATAAATAAGAAACGACTTCTTGATTAATGTTGTGTACAAGATTTTCAAAATAATTATACGCTTCCATTTTATAAATAACCAGAGGATCTTTTTGCTCGAATGATGCAGATTGAACAGATTCTTTTAGCTCATCCATAGATCGTAGGTGCTCCTTCCAATTTTGATCAATGATTGCTAAACTAACCGCCATCTCTATGTCTTTCATAATACTTTCACCGTTCGTGTCTACTGCCTTTTGTAGATCCGCTGATATGTTCAGTACCTTTTCTCTACCATCAGAAAACGGCACAGCTATCCTTTTATATTTATGCCCTTCTCTCTCCAAAACTGATTTACAGATAGGCAATAAAATTTCTTTCACCCGCTCAGTCTTTCGGTCATAACTTTCTAAAACCTGCTTACCAAACTCGTCGGCAACTCGATCCGTTGGGGCCTCTTTAAAAAAGGCTTCTTCCATTTCCGGGTCTAAGCCTAGATTCAGTAATGAACTATTTCTAAACTCATCATAGTCCGAATTAGACTTGTTGTATTCGACTAAGGAATCAATGTATCCTGTAAACATATTATATAAATCCAGTTGAAGTTTTTCACCAAAAAGCGCATTGATACGCTTCTTGTAAATTGCTTCTCGCTGAATATTCATTACATCATCGTATTCAAGCAATCGCTTTCGAATTCCAAAGTTGTTTTCCTCTACCTTTTTCTGAGCCCGTTCAATTGATTTCGTAACCATTGAATGTTGGATTACTTCACCATCTTGATGACCCATCGAATCCATAAGTTTTGAAATCCGCTCTGAGTTAAATAGTCTCATCAACTTATCCTCAAGCGAAACATAAAACTGGGATGATCCTGGATCTCCTTGACGTCCAGCCCGTCCTCTAAGCTGTCTATCTACCCTTCTTGAGTCGTGCCGTTCGGTGGCAATAATTGCAAGACCTCCCGCATCTTTCACCTCTTGAGATAACTTAATATCGGTACCTCGACCGGCCATATTTGTTGCTATTGTAACTCGTCCTGGTTTACCAGCCTCCGTTACGATCTCTGCTTCTCTTTGGTGTTGTTTTGCATTAAGTACGTTGTGGTTGATGCCTCTGAGTTTTAACATTCGACTCAGTTTTTCACTAACATCAACGGATGTTGTACCCACAAGAATTGGCCTACCTTGAGATGTAAGGTTGTGTATTTCATCAATCACTGCATTGAACTTCTCTCGAGAAGTTTTATAGACTAAATCCTCTCTATCATCTCTAACAATTGGACGATTAGTTGGAATAACTACAACATCTAACTTGTAAATTTCCCATAATTCTCCTGCTTCTGTTTCTGCGGTACCTGTCATTCCAGCAAGTTTATGGTACATTCGGAAGTAGTTCTGCAAGGTAATAGTAGCATACGTTTGGGTGATTTCACCAATTTTTACATTTTCTTTGGCTTCTAATGCCTGGTGCAATCCGTCCGAATATCGACGACCTTCCATCATCCGACCTGTTTGCTCGTCCACAATCTTTACTTGACCATCAATCACTACATATTCTTCATCTTTCTCAAACAAAGTGTATGCTTTAAGTAACTGACTCACGGCATGTAGTCGTCTAGATTTTATCGAAAAGTCTTGAATGAGAGATTCACGCTCGTCTGTTAGTTTTTTATCTTCTTCGCTTTCACGCTCTTCTAACATTTGCATTTCACTTGTTATATCAGGCATGACGAAAAAGTTCTCATCGTTTTCACCTTTTGATAAAAACTCGACTCCTTTATCGGTAAGCTCTACACCTCTATTTTTCTCATCAATAGTAAAAAGCAATGGATCATCTACGAGGTGCATATTTTTTGACTGCTCCTGCATATAAAAGTTTTCTGCCTTTTGGAGGTTGGTTTTCACTCCATCCTCACTCAGAAACTTAATGAGCGGTCGGTATTTCGGTAACGCCCTGTATGCTCTTAAGAGAGACATTGAGCCCTCTCCTTCGCCATGACCAATGTTACCCTCCTTAAACATCTTTTTTGCATCCGACAGGTAATTAGTAGCCATACGCTTTTGTTCGGCGATCAGTCGTTCAACTTTTGATTTAAGAGACTCGTATTCTTGCTCTTCACTTCCTTTTGGCACAGGTCCTGATATAATTAATGGTGTTCGCGCATCATCAATAAGTACTGAGTCTACCTCATCAATCATTGTAAAATGATGCTTTCCTTGAACTACCTCCTTTTGGTTTCGCACCATATTATCCCTCAAATAATCAAAACCAAATTCATTATTTGTACCGTAAATAATGTCGCATTCGTATGCTTTCTTACGACCTTCTGAATGAGGTTTATACTTGTCAATGCAGTCTACTGTTAAAAACAGAAACTCAAAAATGGGACCAACCCATTCACTATCTCTTCTTGCTAAATAGTCGTTTACAGTAATGACATGCACGCCTAATCCTGACAAACCATTCAGATATGCAGGTAATGTGGCCACTAAGGTTTTTCCTTCTCCGGTTTGCATTTCCGCAATCTCACCATCATGAAGCACCATTCCACCAATTAACTGAACGTCGTAATGTAACATGTTCCACGTGACCTCTCCTCCAGCAGCAATCCAGCTATTCTGCCATATTGCTTTATCGCCCTGAATTTGAACATATTCCTTAGAAGCAGCAATATCTCGATCAAAGTCTGTCGCCGTCACTTCAATGGTCTGATTATCTTTAAACCTTCTTGCTGTTTCTTTAACCACAGCAAATGCCTCAGGTAAAATTTCTTTTAAAATTTCTTCAAGGTGCTGATCTCTCTTTTTTTGGAATTCGTCAAGTTCATTGTAGAGCTCTTCTTTACGATCCATACTAGTTTCGTTTTCCGCCTCCACTTTTATCTCTTCGAGATCTTTATTGATTCCCTCCAGATGGGTCGCTATCCTTTTTCGGAATTCATATGTTTTGTTACGTAACTCATCATTTGAAATTGAAGAGAGACGTTCGTACTCTGCATTTATTTTAGCAACAACAGGAGTATATTCCTTGACATCTCTATCGTATTTCGTCCCGAAAACTTTCTTTAGAATATTAAACATTGATTTTGTATTTGGATATGAAATCGTGTTTCCATCACACGTTCATATATACCACATAATCTATACCACAGCCAATAAACTGACATTCTGTCAATTATGGTATTCAAAGTTAGGCTTTCTTCGCCAAAATTAGGTTTCTAATCTGTCGTTTAGCCGCAATCAAATGAAAGGCTGCATAGCTTACTATAATTCCGAATAGGGAAAGAGTCATTGTTGATCGTACCGTAGAGCTAAGTGCAAGGTTTTGCGGATAGAATGGATTTATGACCATTATCTCTATTAGACACATGGCAATAATACTAAACAGCATAACAGCTGTGAACAACTTTAAGGTCATACAGTCCTTAATTTTTTCCATAAATCGATTCTGGAAAAATGCCTTGGTATATAAACGCTCTGAAGGGTTTATTTTGATAAGTTCTTTGAGAATGTATTCTGCTCTGGAGTATTCTTTTAAGTTAATGTGACAAGCTCCTTTGATGAAAAGTATTTTCTCATAAGCATCTTCCTGATTGAATTTACCAACATTCTCCATAATGATTTTCTCAAGTAAATGGTCGCTTAAGCTAACAAACTTGCGATAATCTCCGATTTCAAAGGTTGCTAATGTATAGTAATACCAGATTTCTGTTTCGAAATCAGCGTTTAGACTTCCGATTGCACTGCGATGTTTTTCGAAGAATTTGATTTTCTCTCGATACGCACGATTTTCAATGTGCATAAACTCGTAATACAACGAATTTTCATGTATTTCACGAAGTGAATCCATTCAGATTTTTCAATTCCTTATGTCGAGGCCCCAAGATAATTTATCACGAATGGTTTTCATAAAACTTTCTCCTTTAAGGACCACCATTTTAATGTTAAAGTCACTTTTACATACACTGAGTGTATGTGCTTTAGAAACTACTTCATGCCTAGAATCCATTGAACATAAAAACTCAGACATTCGGCCTTCCAGTTTAAAGCTAATTTCCATGTTATCTGGTACAACAACGGGTCGAACATTAAGGTTGTGAGGTGCAATCGGAGTAATTACAAAGTTTCCTGAGTTTGGAAAAATGATGGGTCCTCCACAACTCAAAGAATATCCAGTAGATCCTGTAGGTGTCGATATGATTAATCCATCTGCCCAATAAGCATTTAAAAACTCACCATCTAAAAATGTTTGAATGGTAATCATCGCAGACGTACCCTTTTTAAGAATCGTAAAATCGTTAAGTGCATAAGGAAAGTCTTCGAATACTGCAGGGTCTGACTTAAGCTGTAATAAGGTGCGCTCTTGCAGTTTATATTCCCCATGATGCCAGATTTGAATGGCTTGCTTAATTGCGTTTTTCTCTATTGACGCTAAAAAACCCATTCTTCCTAGGTTAATTCCCATGATGGGAATACTGTGCCTATTTAACCATTTAGTCGCATGAAGTATGGTGCCATCTCCCCCTAAAGTGATCATTACCTTTGCATCTAGATCTTTTTTATCCCCGTCTCTTATTACTCCAATATTATAGTTACTGGAGTCATTGCCCATCAACTCTTTGAGCTGTTCATTAATGCTTACTTGATAGTTTAGTTCATTTAATGCATCAAGTAGAATAGCAACATATTCTTTGTCTTTTTCACTGTATCGTTGAGAAAAAACGATGATCTTTTCCATGAATCAGAATGATATTGAGTTCTGAATAAATAAGCCTCGTTCACCTATATCGTTGAAGCCATACTCGAAGCTAAATAAAAAATTATTAAGTATAATTAGATCTAATGCTGGTCCAAAGCCAACAATCCAACGGTTGTTTAATTCATTTGTTTCCAAATAAAATCTTTCATTGACATATGCAGCATCAAAATTGAAACGAACATTTAACTCAATTGGTAAGGTTTTAAATTGAGGTGGCAAGAAGTTAAATAATTTGATTCGCTTATAAAATAGCTTTTTGTTGACATGGTTTTTTACGATAACATAATCCGTTCCGTCCATAACATATAGGTCGAAACCTGTTACACGATATCCACCCCAACCAAGGCCAGTATTATTTGCATAAGAAACCAAGGATCTGTCGATATTCACTTTAGCTTTTGATTTTATGCCATAAACCAACCCTTTATAGATAGGCAAAAAGTATTCGCCCCAAACGGATAAACTTGTGTTATTAAATTCTTTAAATATGCCTAAGCCCTCCTTTTTAAAGTTTGCACCAAGTAAGTATCCATTTCTTGGATAAAGCGTATAATCTCTTCGATCATATTGGAAGTCATATTCAAAAAAGAAAAATCGAATGCTTGTTCTACCATTTAAGAAATAAACTGAGTTTAATGATTCTACGACGTATGGGTTGACTGCGTTTTTGTGAATCTCCAATCGAAAAGAATGGTGTGTAAAAACATTAGACCGGTTTATTAAGCTCAGACCTACTCTTTGACGAATGAGCATCACTTCTTCTTCAGGGTGCGTACCAAATAAAGGCTTATTGTTTTCTGTTTTATAACCTAGCTCCTTATTATCCGCATAAAATATATTGGCTGATAAGCCCCAATTACCTAAGATAAACGGGAGTGTATACTTTAATCCGAGTTTACGTGTATATCCTGCTTGGAGTCTTAATCCAATCGGGTCTCTCCTGCCTGTTAGATTAAAATGACTAATGTCTACTCCATAAATTGTTCGTGATAAATCTCGGTTTTGTTCTTGCCACCAAACATTAAAATTTCGGTCTGCTAATTCGAATACAATAGCTGGATATAGATACCAATTTTCAGTTATCTCGAGAATAAGCATCCTTTTATCAATCGATGTGCTATCTAGCCTCCAGTCTATATCATTAAAAAGACCTGTACTAAGTAGTTGATTCCTGTTCTCTTGAAGTGCATTTTCAAGTTCGCTGACTAATATGCTGTCTCCTTTATGTATTCGAGATTCACGAATTAAGGTTTTTTCCTTTGTCCTCTTGTTACCAATATAAACAATAGAATCGACGACTATTTTCTCTTGACCAATAACATAGTTTGAACCAAGAAAGAATATGGAAAGTAATAATAAGTACCTAGACATTTAGGTAATGCATGAGTAGGTCATATCGCTCTTTTAAGTCATCCAGATATTCCTGTTCCGTATAACTAGCAACTATCGTGTAGGAATATCTTTCGAAGCCTGCAATAATTGATTGAATATTTTGCTTATTAATCTTCAGAGTTACGTTAACATGTTCTATGTCTGTGTTATCGGACAAAAAACACGATAGGATGGCTGCACCTTCAGACTCAACAATCTGACTAATCTCCACTAACGAATAAGATCTTCTAGCAATATCCAAGACGATAATACTTCCAGGTTCTTTAAAAGCAAAGGATTGTGCATAATATTTAAATACTTCCTCTTGAGTGACTAAACCTAAATACTTTTCATTCTTATCTGCCACAGGAACCATGGTCATATTATGTTGTGCCATTTTAGAGATCAGCTCAAAAATGTGCGTCTCTGGTAGGACTTGAATAACTTTAGCATCCACTAAAATTTCGTTGATCTTCTGGTCGTCAGTCATTTCATATGCTGTTTCCTCACTAACAATTCCAATCAAATGACCATCCTGGACCACAGGTAATTCCTTTAAACGGTTCATTGCCAACATGGTTAGGATATCATCCATGCCGTCGTTTGGGTTTAAAGGATAGATTGTTTTTGATATGACTTCGCTTGCTAACATGATATATAGATAACCAAAGTATGGTTGTTTTATTTACTTATTAAGCAATTTTGACTTTTCTTTAGCAAATTCCTGTTCGCTTAAAAGACCTCTTTTTCTCAGTTCAACCAGTTTATTTAACTGAGAAAGGATAAGGTCATTATCTAAAAGATTTTCTTTAGGCGCCTCTAATTTAGGTACTTGTTTAAGGCTGTAGTTATTTTTCTTGAATGTGTGGAAGGCTGGACTTATTCTTAAATATGCCAAATCTTCTATGGTATTTATTTTGTCTACGTCTTTAAATCCATTGCGAATAGCCGCATCCAAATACTTAAGCTTCTGGCTTTTCCAATTGGGAATAAGCACATGACAGTTTAAATAAAAATATTGTTTGGATCTATATCTATTTTTAAATTCACTAATTGCTCCTTCAGT
>JAHDBE010000098.1:0-1301 GCA_020630555.1 Saprospiraceae bacterium | reverse complement strand
AAGCGATTCTTCTGGCTTTTCCAATTGGGAATAAGCACATGCCAGTTTAAATAAAAAGTCTTTATTGTTTGGCTCTATTTCTAATGCTTTTTTCAATTCACTAATTGCTCCTTCAGTGTCAAACTCTTCATAACGTTTGAACGCTGTTTTTTTATAAGGGTTGACCTTAGATCTGAATTTACTTTTTGGTTTTGTGGCAGGAGCTTGAACAGGTTGAACACGTTTTCTTTGCCTAGGGTATACATCTCTTTGTAGTACAGGCCCTCTGCTTCTTCTTTGCCGCATTAGGTTCTTGTTATATTTTCTGTCGAACTCATTTTGACCCATTGTAATGATCCTAAAAAAATCTACAATGCCTAAAATTTGGGAAATTGGCATTTTGAATACTGAAATTCCCATCATGGATAACATGACGTAGAATATACCCGATCGTGCATCACCTAAGTAAAACTTATGCACTCCAAATGCACCTAGAAATAGCGCTAATATTGCGGCGAATGTTTTATTCTTCTTCATTCTTGTTATAACAACTTGCAAGTTAAGATAGCGATATCATCAATAAACTCCCCTTTACCTTTATACGTGGTTAGGTCATTCATCAAAGACTCATTAAATTCTTTTGGTCTTTTCTCTTTATTCGCTTGAATGAATTGTTTTATTAATTCATCATCAAAGTATTCATTAGCATCATTCTTTAAATCAGCAAGACCATCTGTAAAACAAAACAACAAAGCATCTGATTTAAGTTCGATTACCGTTTCATTTATATCAGGTAGTTTATCAAATGCTCCTATGACTGTTGTCCCATTTTTTAATTCAACAATTTCATCACCATTCAACAAAAAAGGAGGATAATGTCCAGCATTGATGTATCTGAGTGTTTTTTTATCTGTATCAATCTCTGCAATAAAGAACGTAATAAAGCGATCACTTTTTGTAATTCTATATACTGATTCATTCAAAGCATAGATGAAGGTTTCAAGATCTCTATATTGGTAAATTAAGCTTTGTAGCATGGCTTGGAAGTTTGCCATTAATAATGCTGCGGCAACACCTTTTCCTGAAATATCAGCAATGCACGCACAAAAACGTTTATCACCAAATTGTATAAAATCAATATAATCGCCACCAATGCTAGAATGGGGTTGGTATACATAATGAGCATCAAAGTAATCAGAGTTTGGAGCTTGGTGCGGGATTAGCATTTTCTGAACCTCTTTAGCCAACTCCATATCTTTTTTAATCTTTTCTCGTTCGATCTGATCCTTAAAAAGTCTTTTATTTTCTATAGCTACAGCTAT
>JAHDBE010000097.1 GCA_020630555.1 Saprospiraceae bacterium | reverse complement strand
ATACCCAGAAATCTAAATTCTTGATAAAACCTGTCGCTCTCCAAAACATATCGAAACCATATGCTCGGCCCTCACCCGCATTTCCTAATCCAGTCAACTCCCCATTTACTGGATCACTGTTACCATCATATTTAATTAATCGATCGTATGATTTATAATATCCTTCTAGACGCAGAATCTGCTTCTCTGTTTTCCAATTGTAGTTTGCCAATAAATGATAGGCACGTTCGTTTTGTAATCCTTCATTATAAAATAAAAACTCTGGATCTACCTCCTGGGTAAAAATCCCACCAGCTACACTTAATTGGCTATTTTCTGTAAGCTTCTGCGCAATAGTTACTCTAGGTGATAATATATACTGGCCTAACAAACTCTGGTATTCCCCTCTCAATCCTAACTTAAAGGCGAGGTCTTTTGAAATAAAATAGTCGCCTTCAATAAAGTTTGCCATGATGTGCCGATTCAAAGTATCTCCAAAACTGAAGTTCTGAGTCGAAAGTCCTTTTTCAAAAGCATCACTTTGCAACATATAGTCCAATCCATAATTCAATATGAAATGATCATTCACTATGGTCTTAACAGCGGCTCTTGTATTTATACCATCCAAATTAGTATCAAACAACAAAGTATCAACACTTAAATCGTCTCTGTTCATCCCTGCACTAACGCCTACCATTAATGAGTGCTTATCTGTGAGGACTGTCTGATAACTTGTATTTGCATAGACGTTGTAGTTATCAATGCCTATATCTGCATAATCCATTTGATCCAAGTCAAATTGCTTTACCCGTACTTTGGTAAAGTCTCCTGCCACATAAGCCTTAAGTAAACCATCACCTATTTTATGTCTGTATACTGATTCTCCTGAAAAACCTCGGTAAGGCTCTTCTAAATCGACTCGTGATTTAATCAATTTAAAGTATGGACTCAAGTCAATATAAGAGGCACTTATGCTCAAGGATTTATCATCCCATTTCTGAGTATGTCCCAAGCCTAAACCGACGGTCATAAAAGATAAATCTGTCTGGGTCTGCCTTGGGTCATCAATAGTATTCATATCCAACACTCCAGACAAAGCTTGTCCAAAAGCGGATGAATATCCTCCTGTGCTAAAGCTCACTCCTTTAAATAAAAACGGTGAATAACGTCCCCTAACAGGTGTCCCGGAGACGGTTCGTGAGTATGGCGTAAATACTCTTAAGCCATCGATGTAAATTTTAGTTTCTCGAGCATCACCTCCTCTCACAAACAATCGCCCGTCTTCTGCATTTGGCTGGGTCCCAGGTAAAGTTTGCAAGGCTGCAATCACATCTCCATTTGATCCTGCTGTAGTCACTATATCTAGTGGTTTTAATACTGCTACTTTAGAATTGTCTCCCGCTTTAAAAGTACTTGCAGTAATTTCTACAGCATCCAAAGACATGGCAGATTCTCTAATTTTAATCTGTAGGTCTTTCATTTGAGACACAAGCATTTTTACTTTTTTGTCCTCATAACCTAGGTAGCTCACAATGAGAGTTTGCTCCCCCTCTGAATAGGCATCAAATTGAAACTTACCCTCGACATCTGTGGTAGTCCCATCATAACTTCCTTCTATGAATACATTAGCTCCGATAACCGGCGTATCTCCATTTTCAAGTACCGTACCTGAAACGGAAGTTTGACCATGGATCAGATTTAGTTGGATTAAAATAAAAAGTAGAAGCTGTGCTGATTTTTTCATACTTCAAATATCAAGCTGATTAACCCTAATTAAAAATCAAACTGGATGAATCGTTGAATTAGAGGGATGAACCGTAAAAAGCTGTCCTTTTAATTGTTTTAACTTATTTTGTCCTTATGAAACCTACCTTAACCCTAATCTTTGGTCTTCTTTATTTTTTGGCTCAGGGCCAATGTCCCACAGATATTACATACATTTCCTCAAATGAGGACGTCCTTAATTTTGTGAAAAAATATCCTAACTGTACCGAGTTAGATACCAGCTTGGTTATCGGACCAAATAAAGACATAAATAAAACCCGAACCACTGACATATCCGCTTTGAAGAGAATCACTAAGATTAATGGAAGCCTAATGGTCAGAGGAAATCCGAAATTAGAATCGCTTAATGGTCTTCAAAATATAACGCACATCACCGGTGATTTAACCATTCAGAGTGCCAGTCCACTTAAAGCAGAAATCTGGTCGTCTAAACTCGCGCGATGTGATGGTCATTTTACTTTGCGAAAAGCACCTAGGAATGATAAGACCATAATTCTTTTCCCAGACTTGATTAAAATTGGTGGAGGTTTAGATTTTAGTCGACAGGTAGAAGGTCATGTTGTATTTCCATCCCTCTGGAAAATTGGCGGAAGCCTAATCATGTACTGTCAATATGTTTTAATGCCTAAAGATGAATTTGGTCAACTAGAAAAAATTGGCCAAACGCTTTCCTTCTCCTTTAGTTACCTCACCAAAGATTTAGAGTTTTTTCCAAAATTGAAATCTCTGAACCGTCTACACTTAAGTGGAAAGACAGATAAAAACATATATATAGGACGTCTCAATACATGTAAATCTATGGACATCTACTTACCCCTTGGCAAGCGGTTTTACGGATTAGCCGAACTGGATTCTATCGATTACCTTACCATAAGAAATGTAGATGAGACCAATATCAATAGTTTTCAATCTTTAGTGTTTGCAAACAGTTTGGAAATGTATTTTTCTAAAAAAGCGTCCCCAGAGATTTCATTTCCAAAAACACTCAAAGTGAAGTCATTCAGTGGGAATACAGATCGTGCAGCCCATGTTTTGAAACGTCTAAAATCTGTGAGAGGGTACCTAGGATTGATAGATCTAGATCAAGAGGGATTAGAAATATTAAATGGACTAGAATTAAAGGTCGATAGATTCGAATTGAATAAATGTCGAGTTGACACACTCCGTGGTCTCGACAAATGGAAGGTAAATATATTCAGATTTAGTTCGAGTCTTCATACAACCCATATTGGGTCTCTATTTGCGGATCAAAATGAATTAGAAAAGCTCTCTATCATTGGAAATCCCTACTTAGCGGAAATAAGTATGAATTTTTTACCATTCAAACAAAATGGCGTCTGTGAGATGTATAACAATAACGCCTTGAATCTTTGTAAGCAAGTCTGGGTTTGTGCTTTGCGTAAGAGCGATTGTTATTTTAAGCCTGAATTCAACCATCCAGACTGTACTTTTAAAATGCTTAAGGAAAAATGCACTAATTAAAATCGCATTGCAATACAGCTTCTCCTATATAAAGAGTATATAATCCTTCCGCATTATAGTAAACACCGTGGAAGGAATAATTTGCTTTTTCGACAGGGGTATCAAAATATTGAATCAGGTCATTATTTATAAAACAAAATTTACCATTTCTAAAGACAATCCATAAGGATCCATCGTTTGCCATATGCGCCCGGCTAACTTTTGTGCCCTCTTCATTCTTAATCAACCAAGACAAGACACCGTCCTTATATTGTGCTATCCCATTTTTTTCAGTTATAAGGTATGTACAACTATTGTTCGATAGGACTTTCGTGACATTCCCCAGTTTCTTACTATCTATATCTATAATCTTACGCCATTCGTTTCCGTTATACACAGATATTTGACCATACCTATTATTTGAACAAATCCAAAGCGAGCCGTCATGAGAAGTATATATTCTAGGGTTTTTAATTTCTTCCCATCCCAGAAAATGAATGTTATCTTTTAGTTCCGTAGATGTCCCATTTATGTAACTAAAAAGTTTATTGTCCTTTCCATAAAGTATTTCATTTCCAACGACACCTAAAGCCGTGACTTTACCATTTACTTTTTTCTTACTCACATTAATCTCACCTATCCCAAAATCTGAAGCATAATGCAACGCACCATTTAAGCTTCCTAAAGCATAAATACGCTCCTCTTTGACATCCCCTGCATTAACCATCTCTCCATTTTCCCACTTAAACAATTCATTGGACTTTGAATCCTGAGCATAGATTTCATTAGCTACATTAAAGGTTCTTGTTAATGAGCTCTTCTTTGATTTTCCCTGCAATTCGATTTGTTTCCAAGATCCAAAATTGCTCATATGCAAAAGTGGGTAATCGCTTACTCCAATCCATAAATCCCCTCTAGAAGTTTGTATAAAACTTTCGCGGAGGTTTCCAGTTTTATAACCTGATGGTGGTACAAAATTTGTCCACTTCCCTTTATTATTTCGAAATACATTTCCTCCAGTACTTAGCAACCAAAAATCATCCGAAGCCTTCCAAATCCCCTCAAAAAACTTTAAACCACTCACTAAATCATTTCCGTTTAACTGAAGCATGAGACTATCATTTTCCATATAGTACATGTTTCGATATTCTAGTACCGCTAAAGAACCATCTTCTAAAATCCCTAGATCTTGAAAACTTGGTTTTCTGTGAGGCGTGTGTTTTCTAACCGTCCCATTACTTTCAATCACATAGACATGATTGTAATCAAAAAAGCAGATTCGACCTTGACCGTCTATAATCATCTTTTTGGCGTAAGCCAATTCCTCCCCCTCAAATACTTTAACCGCGTTATAATTTTTATCACATTTATAAATGCCTGACCTCGTTAATAACCAAACAAATCCCTGAGCATCAGAATAAGCATACTGCATGCTTAACTTGCCCTCCTTATCTTCGACTACAGGAGACAACCCTAAATCATCTAATGCATAAAACCCACGTGGCGTTACAATCCAAATGACTCCTTCCGATGACGCAGCAGATAATATTCTCGATGACGGAAGACCTTTAATCAAAGGCTCCTGTCTTGTAATCTTTCCTTCTAAATCCGTCCATGTTAATCCCGAACCATAAAACAAAAGTTCGCTTCCCAAATCCACAATTCCTTGTACTCTGATTCGACTATCAATCGCCGTAAATTCTTGCGTAAAGACATTTTGACTCAAGGTCAATAACAGACAAATTAGACCAAAGCGCATCATTGTTTACTAACTACATCATTTACAATATTCATAATACCACTCTTAATAAATTCGATCCGTTCGTCTACATCTAGGATCTTCGCCTTTTTAAAAACATCATCTAAAGAATAGCCTCCCTTTTTTAAATCATCCAACATCTTAATGTATTGCGATTCTGTTTTCGATTCTGTAAATAAAGCTTCAATGAAATTTATTTGAACCAATTCAGATTGACTTCCGTAAAAATCACTTGTGAGTTGGAGTCGTTCTCTCTCTTTAGGATTTTCAATTTCATCGATTGAAATAGTCTCTGTAAATGTGACTGGTTCTGAAGAAACCCATTCCACTTTTTCTTTAGAACGATCGTAGGAAAATGCAGCTTGAAGGGGTTCACCCTCACCCTGGATCATATATACCTGTTCAAATTTAATTTTAGGTCTAGGAGGAGGGCTGTTTTTTTTAATGTTTTCACTTAACTGAGTAAAGGCCTCTTCGACGGCCTCAGCAATAAGCTCCTCTTGAGTTTTGTCACTTACAAGGCCTGCTTTTTCCACATTATCTTTCTGCTTTTCGTAATTGGCAAGAGCGGCAGGTTTCTTTTTTTGAAACTCAATATTCAAATCTGTGATCGCCTTTTTAAACAATTCGTAATCACTCCGCTGAGCATTTATAGACAAAGAAGCAAAGCAGCTCAAAATAAAAAGGGGTACAAGAAAATGGTTTCGCATACTCACAAGCTAAGTATAATTTTCAATTTATGTATTTTGATGCTATTAATTTATTCCAGTTATGATCAGTACCCAATCGCATCCCATAAGTAAGACATTTCTTTATTTTTTGGTTCTGTTTTGTATGCCTTTTTTGAGTCAAGCTCAATTAAGTAATTATCAAGAAAATGCGGAACTCGTTTTTGATCTAATTCCATTTGTTGAAAACGATTTATACGGTTTTGTCAATAGAGAAAATATGGTCGTCATACCAGCGCAATATGAAAAAGTATCATTATTCAATAGTTATGGATTGGCGCAAGCCGAAAAACAAGGTGTATATGGCATTATAAATAAGAAGGGTGAAGTGGTTGTTCCTTTTATCGCATCAAGCCAAATTAAAAAACCTGACATGCGTTTGTCAAATGATCCTTATGCCGCTTTCGCGAAAGATGTCTATCATATTTACAATTCAAGATCTAAAAAATGGTGCTTGTTTTTTGATGGCCCCGAAGCCTATTGTACTCCCGTTTACTATTCCACAAAGCCCGAATACAATAGTCAATTATCTAATTACTATTCGGACAATCCAGAAAACAAATTCTTCAGAAACGGATATAAAAAAATATTCCGTGAAAACGGGATGGTAAATTTCATCGACATTAAGGGCAATGAAATATTTACTCATGACTTGATAAACGGAGAAGCGATTAGCGAAAACTTGTTTATAAAAATTGACAAAAATGGACGCTCTACTCTAATAGATGGTACACAAACAAAGACCTTATCTGGAGAATTCCTTCAAATTTATGTGTTTAGAGAATCCAAGGAACATTTTGTGGTCAATGCGTTTGAAGGCATCTCTACTTATGAAAAAAAATACGGTGCCATAAATAAACAAGGCAAACTCATCATTGACACTATTTATTCAAATGTCAGAACTGTAAATGACTCGCAATTTATTGTCAAAGATAAAACAGGGGTGGGTGTTTTAGATAAAAATGCTAAGGTCCTTATTGAACCAAAATATAAGGAACTGAGTCCCTTTGGTGAAAATGGATATTTCTACACAGACAAAACAGATTACCAAAAATATATTATCAAAATAGGATCCTCTCAAAAATCAAAACCTTACAAAAACTTAACGCACAATTTTGACACCCCATTTTTAAGTGCAGAGTCAGAAGATGGCTTTTATGCCGTGGATGAAAACGGTCAAGAACTTTTCGAAATCTCAAATAACACTAAATTTCGACCAGGGCAAAATGGCCACATCATCATTAGCGACAATGGAAAACATGGGATTTTAAACTTAAAAGGAAATGAGATCTTACCCATGGAATACGATAGAATAGATGCTACGCGTATTAGTAATTCTTATCTCATAAAGTCAGGTGAACAAACGGGCATTTTTAGCTATGACGGAAAATGGGTTCATGAAATAGGAGAATACAGGATCGTACGAACAAACGATTATAAACTTTCACTTCCTATTTATAAATGTACGACGAGTACTGAAGAGGTAATTTACACCAATGATCTAAGCAATAAAACTGTCAAAAAATATGACTCCGATAATTATGGGCGTATCAAGCTAATTCATGGAAAAGAGGCCCAAGTTTTAATGAGTGATGGTTCAACCAAGATCATTCCTTACAATGAAAAACAAACAGTCTATCAGCACAAGGACTGGTTATACATAACAGAAAAAAGAGCAGATCGAAAACGTAACATCTATAACGAAAATGCTGAAAAATTAAATCCTGATGATTTCTATTTGAGTAAAATCATAGAGTCCGAAAAGGGGGTCTTCTTTGTTTTGGAAAGAGACCGTGAAAGTCTTGGCGTCATGACTCTATCGGGAGAATGGTTGTTCGAGCCCAGTAAGGTATATTTTACATACAGAAACTCTACACATTGGGTAAGAGGCGCTAGGGATAGCATGGCGCTTTACACCATAGACGGTAAACAACTGAGTAAATCCATTTACAGAACCATTGATTATCTAAATCCACATCTCTACAAAGCCATGCGGACAGACAACTTGTATGACTTATTAGATCATAAAGGTCAATTGGTTCTAAGTTCTGATTTTTCTAAAATCGATAAGTCTGGAGACTATCTCATTAGCGAAAGAAACGACATTTTGGAGTCTTGCCTGATCGACTCTCTAGGACAAATAGTAAAATGTTATCCATACTCTAGAATTAACCCACCAAACACTAAAGGACTACTAATCGCAAAAGACTTACACGATTATGGTGTTATCGATAATGATGGAAATATTTTCATACCGTTTAAGTATAAATCTATTTCACAGTTGGATCCCCTCTCGCTATACGCCTTAGGTAAAGGTCACTATAATAAAGACCTGATCACCTTTTCGAAAGATCCAGTCCTCGCTGATGTAATCGGATACCTCAAACCAAAACTACTTAGAGATGACATATACTATATTAATGGAGAAACAGAGACTTTTTTCTTAAAAGCTTCAGGAAAGTTTTTAGGACAATTATCAAACAGTATCGGAAAGGTTAGTTTATATAATGCACTGAAAGGCTCCAATCTCGTTTTAATCAAGGGCAAGGATAGCTCCGAAAAATTTTACGACTTAGAAAAACAAATTGTCTACGGAAAATAATCTGAACTTCTTTTCAATTAAACGGATAATAAGAGTCAATTAAGAGTACTTTTGTGACTCATTAAAATCAGTCGTTTGACCTCATTTAAAAACATGGGACTATCTGATCCCATTCTCAAAGTGCTCAAGGAGTTAAACTTTGAAAAACCCACAGATATTCAGTCTAAAGGAATTCCTACTTTATTGTCTTCACCGACGGATTTTATTGGTTTAGCGCAGACTGGTACAGGTAAAACAGCTGCATTTGGTTTACCTTTGCTCGAACTCATTGACGCAAGTCAAAACAAGACTCAAGCTTTAATTCTTGCACCGACACGCGAACTAGGAAAACAAATTGCTGAAGAACTTCAAAAATTTGGAAAGTACCTACCAAAGATTAATATTCTACCGGTCTACGGAGGCACGGATATTGTCAAACAAATTAAAGCCTTAAAAAAACCACAACATATCATTATTGCTACTCCAGGTCGCTTGATAGATTTAATGAAACGAAAGGCGGCAAAGCTTCACGAATTGGATTTTCTAATTCTTGATGAAGCGGATGAGATGTTGAATATGGGGTTCAAAGAGGACATTGACAAAATCCTTAGCAAAACACCTGACCATAAATTGACTTGGTTGTTTTCGGCCACAATGCCAGATGAAATTAAGCGCATTGTCAATGAGTACATGGACGAACCCGAAGAAGTCCGTATTAATCCAGACAAAACAGTCAACCAAAACATCACGCACCAATTTGCCGTCGTTCGACGAAAAGACAAAGCCACTGCCTTAAAACGGTTTTTAGATATTGAAGAAAATATGAGGGGTGTTGTCTTTTGCAGAACACGTAGAGACACTCAAGATTTAGCGGAGGAATTACTTCGAAATAATTACAGGGCCGATGCGCTCCATGGGGATCTTTCTCAAGCACAGCGCGATCGAGTCATGAAGCGATTTAAAAATCATGAGTTACAAGTACTGATTGCGACGGATGTCGCTGCTCGGGGTATCGACGTCAATGATCTTACGCATGTTTTTCACCATATGCTTCCAGATGACATCTCCTATTATACACATCGAAGCGGACGTACAGCCCGAGCAGGAAAAAAAGGATACTCTATCGCCTTCATCAATGGTAGAGAATTATATCGCGTTAAAAGATTAGAGAAAACTTTAAAAATCAATTTTAAACAAGTCCCTATTCCTGAAGTGGATGACATCGCTCACATTCGAGTGAGACAATGGTGTCTACAAATTTTGGAAACGCCTACCAAGGGTAAAATTGATGCCGCATTAATGAATGAAGCCATCACTCTTTTTGGCAACCTTTCGAAAGAAGAATTAATCTCTAAAATTCTTAAAAGAGAAATCGACAAAATGGACCTCGGTCATTCTGTCAATTTAAATGAAGGTCTTCTGGACACAGATGAAAAAAAGAAAAAGAGAAGAACAGAACCTAAGGGAAGACGCAGAGGAGGACGTCGAGGAGATGGCGGACGAAGAAGAGATGGAGATCGAAGAAGAGATGATAATAGGCGGCCTAAGAACTCTAAACGGAAAGGTCGCGGAAACCGAAAAAAA
>JAHDBE010000096.1:2025-9944 GCA_020630555.1 Saprospiraceae bacterium | reverse complement strand
GCTTGAGTTTCGGTATTGATATCAATTGCTGTAATGTCTACTTGATTAATTGTCGAGCATGTAGATAATGTCTGAGAATATACGCCATTAGCGTCTGCAAGGGTCACATCTGAACCACCCGTGTAATCTAATTTGACATAGGCGTCTGAGATGGTCATTGTTCCACTACAATTGGTAATGGTCCCACTTATATTGTTTTGTGATGGATTCGTCACATTTAGATTTAAGCTTAAACTTGCCGGAGAATCTGCCTCAGAGTACGGTCCGATTTGGCCTGAATATAAGACCTCTCCACAATGTCCAGTTATCGTAATGTTTAAAAGGACATCTGCTGGGATCAATCCACAAATAACACCATAGCTATTTGTATATCCAGAGGCACAACCAAAACCACCTACAGTTTGAAGGTAAACGTGTAAATCCTGAAGATTACCATTACCAGTTAAATCCGTGATATAAAGACAGAACTCTACAAGAGGATTGGGAAAATCTACATTCCACCAGCTAAAATGTTGGACATCTCCCACGTAAAGGTTTCCTTCTAAATTTGCGGATCCTTCTTCTTCCCAAATGCCTTCAACTTCATCAAAATGCCACAGTGGTATTGTTGATGGTGCCGAACTTAATAATTCATCAGGGACTTCAAATGTGATTTGAGCAGAGCTCCCTTCTGTAATCTGAACATCCTCTCCAGAAGGGGTTCGAAGTTCGATACCTACCATGCCGTAAGAATTTAAGATCACTGTTTCATCTTGAGCATTAACTCCTCTTAGGTCACCAGGAGTGATTTCCATTAAATTAGGCGAACTAGGATCAATCCAGTTTCCATATACTTCGACAGTGCCCGAATAATTCGAACCATTAACACTAAAAGTAGCATTGGAAAAATCAACTTGCGTTGATCCCTGAATGGAGACACTTCCTGAGTTGTTAGAGACGGTGCCCAGGAATAATTCTTCCATTAGGATAATTTCTACACGCGTCTCACTGACTCGATCGGCATAAGTTCTAAACCCACCAAAAAGGTAACCATCCTTTTCGGCTGAAATATGAACACCGTGATTGCCTACAGAGACTTCATTAAATCTAAAAAATCCATTTTCATCAGTGGTGTAGCTATTGCCTTCCATTTGGACCACAGCTCCTTCGATGGTAAGACCTGAAAGTGATTTGACTTGTCCAAAAACCGTTGTGACAAATCGATGATCAACGTCTATCGGATCAATCTCCGTATGCTGATCTACCTGCTCATCCCGGCAGGCCCCGAGAATGAGAAGGAAAAGGAAAAAGAGAAATGTGCATTTTTTCATATGTCTTATTTTTTTTCGCTTTCGCGAATGCAATACGTTTAATAAATGAGCTTTAATCCGGATTACAATAGTGTAATACGAGCAGCGAGAAAAACGCTTATAGAAATTGTGTTTTTTTCTAAAAAAGCCACTTTAATAATAAATTATATTTCCCTGTCAAACTTGGCGAATAATCTAATAAATCTGTATCTTCGCCGTCCGTTTGAAAAAGTTCATAGCCGTGGATAGTTTGAATTCATTCACCATTCCGCATAAAGGATTAAAAGAAGGCGTACACAATTACGAATTTAATTTAAATGAATCCTTTTTTGCAGAATTCGAAGATTCGCCGATAAACGTATCGGATGTAAAGGTTGATTTAGTGTTAGATAAGAGATCAAACATGCTAGTACTCGATTTTGAAATTAGTGGTACTATGAATAATCCATGTGATCGTTGCTTGAACAAGATTAATATTCCGCTTATTGGAAATTCAGAAATCATGGTCAAGTATTCAGATGATGCGCAAAATACGGATGAGGTCATTTATATAAGTGATAAAGACTCCTCTATTGATGTGTCATCTTTGATCTATGAGTTTTGTGTGCTCGCCATGCCAATGACTAATAAAGTGGATTGTGAGGCACAAGGGTATGAATTTTGTAACAACGAAATATTAGATCGATTAGAGGTAGAGCAAGAAGAAGAGGAGCCAGATTCGGAAGTGAATATCTGGGATGCTCTGAAAGATTTAGATTTAAATAATAATTAGAAAGCTATTTAAGAATTTAGAATAATAAGATATGGCACATCCAAAAAGTAAAATATCTAAGCAAAGAAAGAGAAAGCGTCGTACGCACAAAAAAGCAGCTGTACCTACTGTAGCGGTTTGTAAGACTACTGGTGAAGCGCATTTGTATCACAATGCCTATTGGAGTGAGGGAAATATGTACTACAAGGGCCAGATGGTAATTAAAGCGGACGAAGTAGAAGAATAAGACATCTCTTCAAAACGATAAATTAAGCTCCCACAGGCCAATGGTCCGTGTCGGAGCTTTTTTAATTTGTATATATATCATTCGCGAAAGCTAAAACGCATGAAAAAAATAATAGAAACATCTAATGCACCAGCACCAGTTGGTCCGTACAATCAGGCGATAATGTCAGGAAGTACACTGTATGTAAGTGGTCAAATAGCCATTAATCCAGCAACAGGAGAATTAATAATGGAGAGTATAGAATCGGAAACGCATCAGGTGATGAAAAATTTAAAAAGTATTCTGAATGAGGCGCAGATGGATTTTGAAAATGTGGTTAAATGTTCTGTTTTCGTTTCGGATATGGGTAATTACGGCAGGATTAATCAGGTATATTCAGAATATTTTAATGATGCCACAGCTCCCGCGAGAGAATTGGTGGAAGTGGCAAATTTGCCTAAGTATGTAAATGTCGAAATATCGTGTATAGCGGTTAAATAATAAGATATGGAAGATCAAAGAAAATCAGTTTTGTCTTGTATTCAGCCTACCGGTCTGATGCATTTAGGTAACTATTTTGGCGCCGTCCAAAACTGGGTGAAACTTCAAGAAGAATATCGTTGCTTTTATGGTGTGGTCGATTATCATGCGATGACCATGCCCTATGATATTAAGAAGTTAAGGAATAAAACTTGGGATTTGACTTTTGATTTAGTGGCATGTGGCATAAAACCAGAATCTCTTTTTATTCAATCTTTAATTCCAGAGCATGCAGAATTGGGATGGATTTTTAACTGTTTTTGTAGCTATGGCCAACTTACCCGCATGACTCAGTTTAAAGACAAGAGCCGTGATAGTCAGTTGAAAAGCAAAGACAATTTTATCTCCGCAGGATTACTGGATTATCCAGTATTACAAACGGCGGATATCTTAATTTATAAAGCGGATTACGTACCTGTAGGTAAGGATCAAGACCAACATTTAGAATTAACAAGAGATATTGCTCAGCGCTTTAATAGCAGTGTAGGAAAAGAATATTTTGTATTGCCGGAAGGCTTACATACTGAAACTCCCAAAATAAAATCCACGGCTGATCCATCTCGAAAAATGAGTAAATCTGCTGGTGAGAAGCATTACATCGGCGTGTTCTCGGAGGAGCAGAGAATTCGAAAGCAGATTCGAAGTGCAGTCACAGATACAGGTGAAAATACATCAGGTAAAATGAGTGAAGGAGTAGAGAATTTATTCCAAATGATAAAAGCTAGCGGAAAACAGTTGGATTCTTACAATTCTCTCATGCAAGACTTTGAAAACGGAGGATTAAAGTATAGCGATTTAAAGGAAGTCGTGGCGGATGCTTTAGTGGAGATGACGAATGAGTTTAAGGAAAAGCGAGATGCCATAAATGAGAATAAAAGAGATTTAAAATATCAAATAAAGCAATCTTCCGAAGAGATTAGAAAAGTGGCGCAAGACACGGTTAAAGAGGTAAAAGATTTGGTCGGGTTATTAAATGTGAAGTTTTAAATGAAGATCATTTGCATAGGTCGTAACTACGTAGATCACGCTAAGGAATTAAATAATCCGGTTCCTCAGCAACCCTTGGTTTTTATGAAACCACCCAGCGCACTTCTGGTTAATGATAAGCCATTATATTATCCAGAATTTACAGAAGATCTTCATTACGAAGGTGAAATTGTTATCAAGATCTGTAAAAATGGAAGGCATGTTCAAAAGGAATTTGCACGATCATATTACGATCAGATAGCATTTGGTTTTGATTTTACAGCTCGTGACGTACAAAAAAAATGTAAAGAAAAGGGCCACCCTTGGGAAATAGCGAAGGGCTTTGATAATTCGGCGGCGATTAGCAAGTTTATTAATCTAGAATTAGATCCTAATGATATTCGCTTTAAGACTGTTTTAAATAATGAGATCGTCCAAGAGGGGCATACAGCAGATTTGATTTTTGACTTTGATTTCATCATTTGCTATGTTTCAAAGTACTTTAAACTTCAACAGGGAGACATGATTTTTACGGGGACTCCGGCGGGCGTCGGTCCTGTAAAAATTGGAGATAATTTAGAGGGTTGGATTGGTAGTCAAAAGTTGATCAATTGTGACATAAAATAACTTCTTTAAGACAAAGCATAGTCGGACTAAATTGTAGCTTTGCATTCAGGATAAACGTAAATTTTAAAAGAACACAATGCCATATTTATTCACTTCAGAATCTGTATCAGAGGGACATCCAGATAAAGTCGCGGATCAGATATCAGATGCCTTAGTAGATCATTTCTTAGCTTTTGATTCCCAATCAAAAATCGCTTGTGAAACATTAGTAACTACAGGGCAGGTTGTTTTAGCCGGAGAGGTAAAATCTAAGACTTATTTAGATGTGCAGGAGATTGCCAGAGATGTCATTCGAAATATTGGTTACACCAAATCCGAATACATGTTTGAAGCAAATTCTTGCGGAGTGTTTTCTGCAATTCACGAACAGTCGCCCGATATTAATCAAGGGGTCGATAAAAAAGACAAGAAAAAGCAAGGTGCGGGTGACCAAGGGATGATGTTTGGATATGCGACTAATGAGACTGAAAACTACATGCCTCTAGCTTTAGATTTGTCTCATAAAATTTTGAAGGTTCTTGCGGATATTAGAAAGACTGGTAAAAAGATGACTTATCTGAGACCTGATTCGAAGTCTCAAGTGACCATAGAATATTCAGACGATCATAAACCTCAAAGAATTGATTCTATCGTGGTATCTACACAACATGATGATTTTGATGTAGATTCTAAGATGCTCAAAAAGATCAAGGAGGACGTTATAAACATTGTCATTCCCGCAGTAAAAAAACAAGTTAAACCTTCGCTTAGAAAACTGTTTAATGACAAGATAACCTATCACGTAAATCCTACAGGTAAATTTGTTATTGGTGGTCCACATGGCGATACAGGATTAACAGGGAGAAAAATAATCGTAGACACTTATGGAGGAAAAGGAGCTCATGGTGGAGGAGCATTTTCTGGTAAAGATCCTTCAAAAGTGGATAGAAGTGCAGCCTATGCCACACGTCACATCGCTAAAAATTTAGTGGCTGCTGGAGTGTGTGATGAGGTGTTAGTTCAAGTTTCTTACGCCATCGGAGTCGCCAAACCAACGAACATTTACGTAAATACATATGGCACCGCAAAAGTCAATATGACGGATAGCCAGATTGCTAATCTCGTTTATAAGGTTTTTGATATGACACCTTATGCGATAGAGACCAGACTAAAATTAAGAAAGCCTATTTATGGTGACACAGCGGCTTACGGCCACATGGGTCGTACGCCAGAGATTAAAACTGTTGAATTTAAAGATGGATCGGGTAAAACCAAATCCATGAAAGTAGAAACATTTACATGGGAAAAATTAGACTATGTAAATAAGATAAAGAAAGCATTTAAGCTATAATAAGAAGCGGGATTTATCCCGCTTTTTTTGTTTAACAACTCATTGACAAGCCTTCGTTTTCTATTAACATCGATACGCTCTCTATCTAGCTAATATTGTCAAAAAATAATTAGACATGATTAGTATGATTACAAAGGCCGTGTGTATTTCTGTGGCTGTATTATTTCCTTTTTCCATTCCAGCACAAGTTAAATATTATCAGGATAAGGATAAGACTCATCTTTGGGGTGAGATTTCTCGTGATGACTTTCGTCAAAAAGAATACCTCTCGTGGTACGAAGAAAACTATGTGCTTGACAATACATTACATAAAAATGTTATCAAGGAACTTGGCGAAGTGGAGGTTAAAATTTTTTTAGGAACTTGGTGTGGAGACAGTAAAAAGTGGGTTCCCCGATTCCATCGAGTGTGGGATGAGTCTGGCCTTTTAGAGGAAAATGTCAGTTACATCGGCTTGCACAATAAAGATGACAACTATAAAAGGGGCCCCAATAATGAAGAATTAGGATTAAATATTCATAGAGTTCCCACCTTTATATTTTACCGAAAAGGAGAAGAAATCGGAAGAATTGTTGAAAGGCCTCTTAATGATATGGCTACAGATATTTCGCAGATTGCTTTGGGAATTCCGAGTAAGCCAAGGTACCAGGCTGTCCAGATCATAGATGAAATGTTTGGTAAGGAGCCAATAGATTCTTTACAGACTAATATTATGGATGTTGCCCGAAAAATTTATAGAGTTTGTTCTGGACTATCAGAGCTTAATACTTACGGGTACGTTTTGATAGCTCAAGGAAAATCATTGGAAGCAGAAATCGTATTTAAACTGAATAAAATCCTATATCGCTATCATCCAAAGGTATATGATTCATTGGGTGAATATTATATGAATCAAGAAAAATACGATTTAGCCAAAGAGAACTACATTAAAGTTTTAGAGATAGATATACAGGATCAAAACGCGATCAAACAATTAAACGAAATATATCAATGGGAAAAGGAAAATATCTCCACCAATGATCATAGATAGGAACAGTTCTTGGGGAAAGCTATTAAACATCGTTACACGAGGCGTGTTATATATCAGGCGACAAAATTTATGATCAAAATCAATAAAGAGTTACGTAATTTGCTACTCTTTATTTTTTTAATAAACACGAGAACTGAAAAACACTATTCCACATATAAAATGGTCTAAATATTTTCTGTTTTTCCTTATGTATTGTTTTTATACAAGCGGCGCATTGGGGCAAAAAGAAAATAACCATTGGTTTTTCGGTACTGGGCTAGGATTAGATTTTAATGTGGCGCCGCCTATGGGCCCGGGGCCTGTTCCTCAAGAGAATAAATTTAATGTTCAAAGCTTTTCTGTGTCGCCATCGAGATTGGTTTCTCAGTCTGATGTTGATGGAAATTTGATGTTTTATAGTAATGGCATCAATGTGTGGAACAAAGATCACGAGCTTTTATTTAATGGACAGAGTTTGGTGCAGCCTGGTGGAGGGTTAATCGTGGAAGAAGCGGCTATTTTACCTGGTGAGAGTTGCGATGAGTATTATTTGTTTTATTACGGTTCGGTAGGTGGCTTTCAAGGGGCATTATTTTATAGTGTTATAGATATGTCCATGGATGGTGGATTAGGTGGCATACCTCAAGGCAAGAAAAATAAACTATTATATAGTGACTCGTTTGGTTCGATTCGAGCGGTAGCCGGTTCTGGACATAATTGGTTAGTCGGAATGGCCCAAAAGAATGAATCTTCCATAAGTTTATATGCCTTTAAGGTTGGTTTGAAAGGTGTGGAAGCACCAGTAATTACAGATGTGGATTTAGAGGATTTGAGAGGTACATCCTTTGAGTTGGAAGCATCATTAAAAGGAGATGCGATAATCTTGATACAGGATGCTTTTCTTGCAGATAATTTACCTCTAAATGTCTTTGAATTTGATCGGCTATCGGGTGTATGTACCTATTCATCTACCGTTTGGCCGGATCCTGCGCCAATCCCAGATTATAGCTCAAATATCATTGCGACTTGTTTTTCTCCAAATGGAGATTTTGTATATACGGTGGAGCGCTACGGTTTTTGTCAGGTATTAGAATGTATAAGCGCCTTTGGAGTATTTCAGTATAGATATAATAAGGTGGATCACAAATTTGTAGAAGCTTCTAAGACTCAACTCCAATACT
>JAHDBE010000096.1:0-2015 GCA_020630555.1 Saprospiraceae bacterium | reverse complement strand
ATACCCATTGGGGATAAGAAATTGGCTCCTAGTGGTAAAATATTATTAAGTCGTTTTGGATCGCCGTTTTTAGATGCCATTTCTTTACCTAATTCGCAGGGGTCTGGTTCTTCATATAAAGAGGAGTATCTAAAGTTTGATAGTGGATTTACAACGATAGATTTACCTAATCTAGTTTTGACAGGTGACCAATTTCAGTTTATACCAGATGTAGATTTATACGAACCTTACTCATTATGTGATGGACAGATTCTACAATTAGAAGTCCCTAGCTGTTACGACAGTATAAAGTGGTATGATTTCTCCACGGAATTAATTCATACTATAACAGAACCAGGAGAGTACTGGTTAGATGTTTTTTACGATCAATGTTATTACAGGCAAGAATTCGAAATTATAGATTACGTCTTGTCGAATGACTTACTTCCTCAGGATTCAGTGATATGTAATGAGGAGAGCATATTTATCAACTTAACGGATGCCCCGATTCAAGGAGATTTTACATGGGAAGATGGGACGGATGTTTTGCAACGTACAATAACTGAGCCTGGCCTCTACTTTGTCGAAATAAATGATAACGGGTGTTTGTTTAGAGATTCGTTATTCGTTCAAAAATATATCCTGCCAGATTCGGTCATTCCTGATGATACAATGAAGTGTACGGAGGATATTCTTTTTCTCGGGGCCGCAGTATTTCAAGCCAGTTACAAATGGAGTACTGGAGAGCTGACACCTTCTATTCAAGTTAAAGATGAGGGTCTTTATTCAGTTACTGTTTCTATCGATCGATGCGAATTGATTGAAGAAATCGATGTCATTTCCTTTGGCAATATTGATCTTGGATTAATCGACTCCCTAACAATTTGTAAAGGAGAACCTTTTGAGTTAAATGGTACAAATCCTTTTGTCAATTCGTATGAATGGTCGACAGGTGATACGGGACCTGTTATTAGTACTACCGAAGGAGGAGAAATAGTCCTTACCGCTTACGATGATAATTGTAGTTACAAGGATACAACTTATATAAATCAGTTGTTGTGCACCGAAGCAAAGGTGTATTTACCTAATTCTTTCTCACCTAACGGAGATGGGATAAACGAGATTTACCACATTTTTGTTTCTAACGATGTCGAGTATTTATCCTCCCGAATGACGGTATTCAGCCAGAATGGAAATCGAATTGCTGAGATTGAGGATATGACACAAGGATGGAATGGAACAATGGATGGACTTAGAGTGCCTCCGGGAGTGTACGCAGCCTTAGTAACAGTGCGCGTCATTGATGGACAAGGAGAAAGAGATATTCATTTGCCGAGAGATATTTTAGTTGTCAGATAAAAGAGTCAATTATTTATTAGAGAAAGAGGAGAGCTTCAAGCTCTCCTCTTTTTTTAGAATTTTAAGTGAAAGTTTTTGGGATATTTTAACTGGACTTCGAGCCTGAGTTCTTTTTTCTCAAATGGGGCCATCTTAAGATCCCAAAAACCAATTCCTGTTTTAGGATTTATCTTGAACCCAGGTGAACTACCATCATGAGAGATTTTAAAATCTTCAATTTCTGAAATTGGAATATGGTCCCAAATTTCAAGATCGACTATTTCATTTTTATTATTCTTAATAATGATATCAAACCCTAATTCGGTTGTTTTCTTGTTTGATAAAAAGCGTTTTTTGGTTGTATACTTATTTCTTGTTCTTTCAATAGAAATATCTGAATCTACCCCTAAACTTATCTCAATGCTATCTGCTAAGTTTTCAGGATTTACTCTAGATTTTCCAATGTAGTTTCCTTCAAAGTATAAACTCATGTCCCCTCTCAATAAATATTTGTCTTCCCATTCGTCGACATAAGCAGTCAAGTAAACTTGATTTGATGATTTAGGTATTGCTTTGTATTTGAAGTTGGCGTCTAGCATGACTACTCTCATCGAGATTTCATTGGCTTTGCCGTCATCTTTAATCGTGTATTTTTCATCCATTGTGAATTTAAATTGCACAGGCGATTCATTTATAGA
>JAHDBE010000095.1 GCA_020630555.1 Saprospiraceae bacterium | reverse complement strand
CGGCAATCATGCAACGTGCACTTCCACCACCGATGGTTTCGATCATATGTATTTTGGGAGCGAGAATCTTATTATTAAATCTTTCCGTGATTTGTTCTCTTTGATTATGAGTTAAAGATCTTTCTGCTGTTTTAGACATCACCAAAAACTTTTCGTCTCTCCTATTTTTTACCTGTAACATATTTCCGGCAAAGGCGTGATGAGTCTGCTCTAAATCTATATCAATAATCTCCCGCTTACTTTTCTGCTTGAGCGCCTCTTTAACCATGTCTCTTTCGCTTTCGCGAATGGAATCCATACATATTACGACGTACTCATCCGCAATGCACATCATAACATTTGTATGATAGATTAGTTCGCCAGATGGACCAAAGGCATCAAAAGAAACTATCTCATATCCTGTTTTTTCAGACCAAGCCTTTAGAACCTCCAGATTAGTTCTTGGACTCAAAGCAGCATAAGCCACTTTGTGTATATTATCTAAAACTAGACTTCCAGTCCCTTCTAAATAAATTTCCTTCTCCTCAAATTGGACTAGACTTTCGTCAAAGTTATAGCCGCTCAACTGAATTAATTCTTGAATGACATCTGTTCTTCTTTCTGCAGATCGGATGTCATTTAACATAGGATAGGTATACACTGTCTTTGAATGAGGACAGGTGCTTATCCAATTATTTGGAAATATCGAATCTGGTGTATAAGGATCTTTTAAATCATCAAAAACAACGACTTCAATATGATGATCACGCAAGAGTTTTACAAAACCATCAAATTCTAGTTGGGCTATATCTTGGATTTGTTCTGCCGAAAAAAGCTCGACTCTCTTTTGGAATGAATTCGTTTCTGCAGATTCGACATTGAATCCAAAATTTACAGGACGAATCATTAAAACACTATCAGCAATCATTAGCTATACGTTCTTTTCAACGGAAGAGTCGAACATCTTAAAAGACCTTCCATTTTAGAGGTTTCTGAATAAGGTATGGTTTCAACAGTCACACCTTTATCTCGAATCTGCTCGTTTATCCAACCAAATTCAGATTCGTTTTGACCGGACACAACCACTGAAGGAGATATCGAAAAGAAATTACTATTCATATGATACATATGATCTCCAGTAATTTTGATGGCGTTGTCCTCGCCTCCAAAGAGACTAACCATGTCTGCCGCTTGTTCTTGACTTTCGAATCCCTCAGGAAAAACAACACAAGTATCATTATTTCTAAATGGCTGAAAGACGCAATCTAAATGCAAGGCATTCATTTTAGGATCCTTATCTGATTTATGGAGTGGTACTGGGACAATTTCTTTAACACCATCAAATTTTCTTTTTAAATATTCGATGGCTTCAGGATTAGTTCGATCACAACGTAGGCCTTCACTTCCTTTTGCGGCTTGACCCACAAATATTTTGTCTTTAAAGGGAAAAACATCACCCCCTTCGATCGTCACGCTTTTTGGTGGAAACCATATTTCTTGAGAAATATCACTGACAATGTCGCGAATAGCAAAAAATTCCGCTTGACGTTTTGAAGTTTTCATATTGGCTTTTATAAAAACTTCGTCAATGACAAAACCGATATCTCTTGTAAAAATTTGGTTGACTGCTGGAAGATTTCTAGGTTGATATACCTTGACATTATACTTTGCTAGTACCCTAAGGAGTCTTTGGTTTTCGGGTCTTAGATCTTCTTCTAAGGGATAGGTTCCGTTTAATAAATGCCAGCGAGATTTCGGGTCATTGACTTTATCTTCATATGGAGCGATTTCACCTTCCCAATTATCAGGGTGTACATATTTCGATCCTGGTATTCCTATATCACTGGCTAAACCCACGATTACAGCTTCAAGAGGTGCTGTCTCGTCTAATATTTTGATATCAATCTGCTGTTCTGCCATAGCTTTCGCGAAAGCGTAAAAATACAAATACCTCTCATAGTAGAATGGAAAATTTCTAACGGCTAAATCATCGGAATAAGGAAGTTTACGGAAAAAGTAAAGTGGAGGATACAGGAATCGAACCTGCGACCTTTTGACTGCCAGTCAAACGCTCTAGCCAACTGAGCTAATCCCCCTTTTTTTGGCTTTCGCCAATATTTCGGAAGTGCGGCAAATATAATTATCAAACTTATTAAAGTCCAATGTCAAATTATTTTTTTATTTAGATGATGTCCACAATATTTAGTGAATATGCGTTATCTTCTTGCGATCTCTATGCACTGACGAATGCGATTTTTAATTGTCATATTAATTATATCCGCCTTTAGTAATAAGGCCATTACTCAGCTTACCATTAATGAATGGATGGCTTCGAACTCTATCTTTGAAGATCCTGATTTTAGTGAGAGTGTGGATTGGATTGAAATAAAAAATTCTTCCGACCAAGATATAAATCTCTCCAATTATTACTTATCTGACAATCCAAACAATACAGCTAAATGGAAATTTCCAGAGGACACTTGGATATCCGCTAATTCATTGATAGTCGTTTGGGCTGATGGAAGAGATATTGACTTACATACTAACTTTAAACTGTCTAAGTCTGGTGAATCTATTTTATTATCCCAAGATAACGAACTCATACATAGTGTTGAATTTGGACTTCAAAAGAGAAATATCTCTATGGGATTCAGAGATGGTCAAAAGGGATTTTTTACCATTCCAACGCCAGGAAAACCAAATCTAGAGACGCTATATTCCGATATAACCTATGAAGAGGTGTCATTCTCTCATCTAGGAGGACTTTATTCATCCGAGTTTACTCTTGACTTAAGTTCCATAGACGGGGTTATCAGATATACAATAGATGGTAGCTTTCCTGATTTATCATCTTTGTTATATATAAACCCAATAACCATTGATTCGACAACAATCATTAGAGCGCGTGTATTCAAAGCGAATGAAATCCCAGGAAAAACCATCACACACTCATATTTTTTCGAGGAAGATCAATTAATTCGAGACTTGCCTGTTATTTCGATTTCAACAAACCCGGAATTCTTTTGGGATGACTCGATTGGTATATATGTCCAAGACTTTAAACCAGAATGGGAATACCCTATAAATATAGAATTGTTTGAAAACGATGGCTCCGATCGTGCGGCATTTAATGAATTAGCTGGGGTACGAATAAATGGTCAAAATTCTTGGGTATTACCTCAGAAAATGCTCGGGATATATTTTGACAGCGATTATGACAACAGCAATTTAGCGTATCCTATTTTTAACGACAATGATCGTGTCGAATTTGACAATTTCACTTTAAGGGCCTCTGGAAGCGATTGGTCACAAACTCTTTTTAGAGATGGCTTATCGCAAGAGTTGTCAAAATCGTTTATGGATTTAGACCGCGTCGATTTTAAACCGAGTATTGTTTATGTAAATGGTCAGTATCTTGGGATTCATAATATTCGCTCAAGAATAGACGAAGGCTACATAGAACAGAATTTTAATGAAAGCGATAGTAGCTATACCCTTCTAGAAAATGCCTCTGTAGAACATGGAGACATCTCAGATTTAGAAACTTTGACTTCGAGATTCGATGCGGACTTAGCAGACCCTTTAAATTATAATGAGCTCTTAGGCATATTAGACATTAAAAATTTTGCTGATTACTTTATCACCGAAATATGGACAGGAAATAGTTCTTATGGCCACAATGTCCAGCTATGGAAACCTAAAAGAGATGGTGACAAATGGAAATGGATCTTAAATGATTTAGATCGCAGCTTCGTTAATTCAGACAAATTTGCTCTTGAATATTTTACGACTGAACCAAACCCAGAGAGCTATTCATACATTAGAAATTATCTTAATAACATATTAGAAAATGACGAGTTCAAATCTTTTTTTGAAAGACGTTTTGCAGATCATTTATTTACAAGTTTTAATCCTCTACATGTTCGAAAGATCATAGACAAGATGGCTCGTCAGATTCACGACGAAATGCCGTATCATATTGACCGATGGCAAGGCACTACCTCGAATTATGGGAATGCAATCCCAAGTATGAATGCCTGGTTAAATGAAGTTGAAAATCTTAGAATATTTACGGAACAAAGAAAAGATTTTATAGAGCAAGATTTAAAAGAGAGACTTGAACTAGACAACGTCTCTTTGCTATCATTGGTAAACTTTCCAGTTAAAAATGGTCAAATACATTTCAACCAAATTTCTCTATCAGATGAATCATGGGCTGGCAATTATTTTCAAAATTTACCCATAAGCTTAAAAGCTATGCCAAACCCTGGGCATGAATTTGAAGGATGGTTTTCTGGACGAAACGAAATTTTAATAGCAAAAGAAAGTACTTGGAAATATTTCGACTTAGGAGACGTGGATGAAAACTGGAAGGAGCCTAGCTTTAATGATTCTCAGTGGAATGAAGGACAAGGTATATTGGGGTATGGAGATGGAAATGAAAGCACCAATGTTTCATTTGGTGGAAATGCCAATAATAAACTTCTAAGTTATTATTTCAGGCGTAGCTTCGAAATTGACGACTTATCTGATTATGCAGGCCTCATACATATTAAGTTACTTCGGGATGATGGAGCTGTCGTCTATTTAAACGGTCATGAGTTATTCAGATCTAATATGCCTGGTACTGAAATTAACGAAGCTACTGAAGCCAAGAACTCCGTATACGAGGAAGAAGAATTAAAATATTTTGAATACGATTTCCAAACAGATCTGTTTGTAGAAGGAGAAAATATTTTAGCTGTCGAAGTCCATCAAAATAATCCTCAAAGTTCTGATCTTAGTTTTGATTTGTCTTTAGAAGCAAGTTTCATTGACTTAAGTCAATTCATAACCGATGATTCCGAAATCAACTTGACGTTGAATTCTGATACTCTTATCATTGCGAATTATGTCCAAACATATCCTTGTATTTTAAAAGACACCATTTGGTCATACCAAGAACTGGGTATCGAATGCTCTCCATACTATATCAATGATCAAATCGTAGTTATGGAAGATGCGAAATTGAAAATTGAACCAGGAGTCGAATTGTATTTTGATGAAGGCGCAGGTTTTTTAATTCACGGAAGCCTAAATGCAAAAGGCCTTCAAGATTCCCTAATCGTTTTCAAAGGTCAAAAAGAAAATGCACCTTGGTCTTCTTTAATTTTTCAAGATTCCAAAGACACCTCTTATCTAGATTGGTGTGTAATTGAAAATGCATCGAGTGGAAATCATAGAATTTTTCACAATGCCGCTATATCCGTTTTTAATTCTTCGATTAACATAGATCACATGACTATCGAAGATGTAGAAAGCAACCCAATTCTTGCTTACTTCTCGAATGTGGAATTAAAAAATTCTAATCTATACTCTAAAGTAACTGGCGATTTGATAAATGTTAAATACGGAGAGGCGATTGTTCAGAATTGTAATTTCCGAGGAAACAATCAGGTGGACACAGATGCTATAGATTATGATGAAGTACATGACGGCATAATTCATAGCAACAACATATATGGATTTTATGGTTTTAATAGTGATGGAATAGATCTGGGCGAAAAAAGTAAGAATATATCAGTAAAGGATAATTTTATACATCAATGCGCAGATAAAGGAATATCAGTAGGCCAACAAAGCACAACAAACATCTTCAATAATATTATCTCGCAATGCGGTTCTGGAATTGCTGTAAAGGATGTTAGTCAAGCCATTGTAGATAAAACTACTTTTTATAACAATGGTATTGGGATTTATAATTTCGAAAAATCCATCGGAATTGGTGGAGGCATCACTGAAATCTCAAACTCCATTATTTCGAATTCTTACATAGCCAGTATTGTGACAGATTCATTGTCTGAATCGTTTTCAGAGTTTACTTTAAGCGACACGGACACCTTGTCTGGAGAATTAAATTATTTTGGTCACCCAAGATTTTTTAATCCTGTCCAGTACGACTTTAGACTCCAACAAAACTCAGACGCATTAGGCAGTGGTTTAGACGAGATGAATATTTCGGTGGATCTCGGAGCAGAATTAGAACATTACGTACCTCAATCAGAACTAATGATTTCAGGTATTCATTATAACCCTGGACTCCATGCGGATTTCGAATTCATTGAAATTTACAACCCATCTAATGATCCAATAAACTTAAACGGATTCCAACTAACTGGAGCTATTGATCATGTATTTAATGAGTATGTGATAGAGCCAAATGCATCTGTACGAATTGTAAAAAATTCCACATTACATGCCGCGGCTATTGAACCTATATTAGAATGGGATTCTGGAAGACTTGATAATAGCGGAGAACAAATTCTACTTAGAAATCCATCTGGTATTGTTGTTGACCATGTCGAATATGATGACGAATTTCCTTGGCCTGAATCAGCAAATGGAAAGGGAGAGTTTTTAAAAATCAAAAGCTACGAGTTGGACAATCATTTTGCAGAATCCTGGACGAGCTCAACATTTGAATTGAACCTTAATCCCAGAAACTCAAGTTCTGAATTTTCCGTATTCCCTAATCCCAGCACAGGGTTTCTCTTTATTGTCTCAAAAGACATTCTTATAGATTCAATCGACGTCTTTGACCCTATGGGAAGGAAAATTTTAGAAGAAACAGGAATCGGTAAAGAGCAATACTTTCTCAATTTGCAAAATTTGTCAAGGGGTACTTACTTCTTGCTAATTAATGAAAGTGAATACACGAAAGTTGCAGTAATAAATTGAGTTCTTATGTAAAAAGTCCACCTAATGTGGCTTTATAATATACCTTATCAACAAAACTTTTTAAAGTTAATTTTCTTTATACGGGAGGCTCTCCAGCATATTCTAAAAATAATCCCTGATAGGTTAATGGATTCCGAATCACTCTTTCTTTCTCATTCGGATCCGCAGCGTTTGCTACAATTTCAGCAAATTGGTTATTATCCTCCGCCCCATGAAGCATTCCCATTTCATGACACATCTCATGGATAAATAAGCCTCCCCTTTTTGCTAAATTTTGTGTGGACCCAAAAAAACTGTCTTTATTAATATGAAAGCGTATAACAGGACTTATAAATCTAGGCCCTCTGGAATATCCTCTACGTGAAGGGCATCCATTAAAAAAACGATGCGAACCGGGTCGGACCACAATAATTATACGTCTGGTATTTAACCATCTATACAATTTGCGTATTCTTCTATTTACTCGTCTCAATTTCCTATGTTTAGTTTGTAAACCTATCCATCTGCAAATTTTATCGAAATCGTTAATTCTTCTTAATCTTTGTCTTCTTCGCGTCCCCCAAATCTCACTCATATCATTATGAATTCTCTTTTGAATTTCTCTTGTATAATTTCGCGTATCAATGATAATTTGCCTTTCTTCATCTGTTATCGTCGTTCCTCTAGTTCTAATGACCGTTCGTGCCATAATACCTTGAAATTTAGTTTGGTTTTCAGATGCAATAAAATCGCTTACACGATCAAATCTACCTCTCACACTGAAGTCCAAGAAGAAAGCTTAAGAATTCCGTAATCTCAATTTAGTATTCGGTGATCTAAACCTAATATTCGGCGTGATTAACGCTACCAATCGTTTGAAATTATTCTTGTGATGTTAACTGAAGTAGTGTAATTATCTCATATCGACGCAAGACTATGTGGATAATTTTCCATTCATGAAGAATAATCCAAACCATTCACCTCGAGAATACCTTGTTTTAAAACTATAAATCCGCCTGCCATAAGTTCATCTTTAAAACATGACTTGCGAAATATGCATTATAAAAAAGAGTAGGTATATGATATATAATTTCCAAGTATACAAGGAGGATACAGGAATCGAACTTGCGAATTTTTGACTGTCAGTCAAACACTCTAACCAACTGAGTTATTCCACCATGTATGGCGCACTCCAAAGTTTAATTAACATATCATAACTATAAAATGATCTAAGTCAATTTGAAGTTAATAGACACTTTTTTTATTATCTCATTAAATAACTCCACTAAACAAAATCCACTAACTCATCAAACAAAGAAAGTACTTCATTCTTTTTTCTTCGAGATATTGGAATTTCTGTGCCATCTTTTAACACCAAAGACGAACCTATTTTAACGACAGATTTAATATTTACTAAATAGGATTTATGAGGTCTAAAAAAATCTGAGGAATTCAAGCTCTGACACATTACTTTTAAACATTTAGAAACAACTATTCTTTTAGAATCGACAGTCCATACTTCTGAATAATTACTTGAAGCTTTAACGTAAATTATATCTTCCTTCTTTAGAATTATAGTCCCGTCTAAGGTGGGAATACCAATTAGAGTTTTACTACGACTTGGGTGGTTGACAATTAATGCCTTTCTCTCATAACTACTAGCGTGTTTAAAAATCTTATTTTCCATGGCAATTGATTTGAGGTGCGATTTGCATTTTCGAGATAATTTAAATTGACTAGACAAATCTCCATCCTTTGATTGCCGATGATTAGCATTATTTTGATGAATACTAGCACAAAATTGACAAAAGCATATAAAAGCTTAATTTTCAATTACTTACTTTCGTGTTTATAACCCAATGAAAATCCCTAAATCCCATAAAATATTTCTGATTCTATGCCTTTGTGTCTCGATCGGACAAGCGCAAAATTTGACACTCAAGAATTTTAAATCGGATTGGATTACAGAAAAAACACGCGCAAATTTTGGAAAAACGACATCTCTTTATGAAGATTCATTAGGTGTTATTTGGATAGGAGTAAATGGAAAAGGTCTTGTTTATTATGACGGACTAGACTTAAATAGACTCTCAATCCAAAAAGAAGAAGAATTTTCAAGTAATCTTGAGATGTTTCAAGGATTCAGAAATCAGCTTTATCTAAATTGTAAAGATGAAATAATTGTATTTAATACAATTGATAGACGAATCAAACATCGTTTTTCTTTAAATGATTCAACACTCGCTTTTAAAAATATTGCGTTTAATCGTAGCTCTAAGGAAACAGTCGTTTACGCCACTGTAGAATTAACTAGATGCTCATCTAAGACCTGTTACAAAGTTTATGTTTCTAAAAATGGCAATAGTTTCAGACCACTTCTTGAAGAAACATTTATAACTCATGGAAGTCCTTTTATAAAGTCCCTGGGTGACTCTCATCTTATACTTAAATCCGAATCTGGCCTCACATTTATACACTTAGAAAACCTAGAATCAGAAAATCGAATTGTAACTGGAATAAATACCGAAGCTATGACTCAGGTTAATACCAGAATCGATTCGCAAAATAGAATCTGGTCATCTACTAAATGTACTTCAGATAATTCGAAGAAGTGTGGACTTTTTTACATCAACATTGACGATCTAACTAATACGGATGATAAAAAATCTCCAGTAACTCCATTTTTTGTCCATCATGCATATCAAAATAGAATCAATATCATAGATCATCATTTAATTGGTGACAATCAGACCTTTTATTTAAAAAATGGAATTTCTAATCTAGGATATATCCATTTGCTTCATAGTGTAGCCATTAAATCCAGCAATGGTCAAGTCTTCTCCGGAGGACCGAGTGGATTAACAAAATTTTTTACTCTTAATTCAGCTTTCAAAAAAATAGGACCATTAGGAAATAGAGATTTTCACCAATTAGATAATGGTCATATCATATCGACTTGGCCAGAAAATCCATACGACATAAAAACTCAGATTTACGATCCTAGTGCTGATAGTATTTATCAAAATCCTGGAATACAAATCTCTAAAACTAACGCCTATCAATCCTCTACTTATAAGGACCATCTATACCATCATTCAAATAAATTAAACCTTAAAACAGGTCGATCTTCTACTTTAGAATCCGTTACAGATATTTTTAAAAAGCCGCCTCTCCTTAGTTTAATTGATCGCGATAATAATTTGTGGAAGGCTAATTGGCACGAAGCTTTTGTAGCCGTAATTGATCTTGAATCAGAAAAACTTAAAAATC
>JAHDBE010000094.1:5529-9971 GCA_020630555.1 Saprospiraceae bacterium | reverse complement strand
GCTACGAGATCGGCTTCTATAGGTTTTATACGATCTAATCGGCCACCCGTGACCCTATTCAATATACCACCAATGAGCTTTGCGGCACCGGCTCCAAATTGATTCGGATTTTTTTCACCAAGTAAGGCTGCGGGTCGAAAGATATGTACTGCCCAAAATCCGAGTTTTTTAACGGATTCTTCCAGCATCCCGCGCACTTTAAGATGAAATAAAGGCGATTTTTCATTAGCCCCTTCCATGGATAAAACAACAATTTGGTTAACCCCATTATATTTGGCGAAAGCCGCTACTTTATAATTTAAGCCATAATCTTCCTTATATAAATCTTCTCTATCTGGCCATTCTCCGAAAGGAATTCGACAACAGAGATACAAATCATGTCCTTTAATCTGTGGGGCAGTTTTGGCCATATTCTCAAAATCTACCTTAATCCATTCTATTTTCTTGTGACTGACACGAGGTTCTTTTTCGCTAATGACTCTAACTATTTGATAGGCGTCAGAATTTATTAGGTATTCCATACAGGATCTTCCGACCGACCGATGGACACCTAAAACAAGTGCTACTTTATGACCTTTTTTAATCCTTATTTCAGACATGACTGTAATAAAAGAAATGGCACTCAATAATCAAAACCAAGAAGACAATTGAAAAGAATTAAACGACAGAAGACGAAGACGAATATCATTTTTGTCGTAACTTCTCGACGCAATGGAAAATCAAACTATCTGGGAGCGTTTTACGACGGATACCCAAAGCTTCTCTGTATACAATTCTGAACACCTTATTGTCATTTTTGTATTTCTCGGTCTGTGCTTATGGTCCTTTTTTAAATTTCGTGATTACTTCGACGAAGACACACGATTCAAAATAGCCATGGCCGTATGTATCACCGCTGGTGTATTCCAACTATTAAAAGTATTTATGCGATTGTATCTAGGAAACTTTGACCACACGGAAGATTTGCCATTACAATTGTGTAACATACTCCCCTTCTTTATGTGGTTTACTTTTTATAAGAGAAGTAAATGGTGGTTTGGAATTTTCTTTTTCTGGATCATGGCAGGAACTTTTCAGTCGATGATAACGCCTACTTTAAAAGACAGTTTTCCTCATTACGAAAGTTTACGATACTGGGTGGTACATGCGGGTTTGAGTTACATTGCTCTTTATGGTGTATTTGTGATAGGGTGGCGATTAACTTGGAAGGATGCCATTAGGAGCGCCATCGGTATGAATGTTTTAGCCCTATTAATGACTCCGATAAATCTTCTCTTAGACTCAAACTATTTATATCTCATAGATAAACCACCTGGTAAAACCTTATACGACTTACTCGGTCCGTGGCCTTGGTATATTTTGAGTTTGGAAGGAGTTATTGTCGTCTTATTTGGTGTACTGTTGATACCGTTTTATGTGTTTAGAGAAAAGAAAATCACTTAATTCGTTTCAACCTTAACTCATCATCAAATTGATCCGTTAAAATGAGGATGTCATTCTGCATTTTGTAAGTAAGTTCTAATTCACTTCTAGCGTAAATCGTCAATTTATAGTTTTTAGAATCTTTTTGAAATTTATAGTTCTTGACTTTACCTGAAAAATCTATAATATCATTATACCATACTGCCATAACTGGGCTATCGCTATCACTAACTTCTAACAATTGAACGGTTAATTCGCCATTCTTGCTTTCACTTCCCGAAATAGTTATTCTTATATCTTCTCTCTTATTTTGCCATTTACCGTCCAAACTTGGAGTATCAATTTCATCTACAACATGAACTTGGTTAAAGAATTCTCTTTTTGTCACTGTTAATTTATCTTTTAGATTATGGACACCACTAATTTCTAATGTCGGGTTTCCAAAATCATCTCGAGTCATCGTTTTGATTTCAAACACTTTAGACTCTGTATTTTCGCCATTCTTTGATTTATAATCGATTAGAATGACGTCCTTTTCTAATTTTCTATGATACGTCTCATAAATCAACATTCCATTTTCAAGAATAAACTGTTTAACAGGTTGATCACCATCTAACAAGACACTATATAAAGTTCCAGTTTTGACATCTGTACATTCAAAATGCATTGGATTTCTCTCTTGTTTTTCAATATTATAACGCAAATGTTGTTTCAATATGCGATCTTCATCAAGGACCAATTCGTAAGCAAGTTTATTATCGACATAATACAATTCAGTTACACTTTGAAGCTTTCTCTTATTGGGTCCTTTACCCCAACGACTATAACTATATTGGGTGACTGCAGTTAATTGTCCTCTATCGTTATAAGCATATTCAATAACAGCTATAATATCTTCCTCAAAAAAACCTTCTTTTGAGTATATGGTACTTTTTACTATTGACCCATTATTAAATAAGTTTTCTGTAGCCCCCATAACAAAATCCCCAAACACTAATTCTCCATTTTCATAGCTACAATTCATTGTCGTTACCTCTCTTGAGCGTTCTATATCCCCTTTTACTTTAGCTGGTAAAGACTTCAACATGACTTGACCAAAGAGATTAAATGACACGAGCACTAATAAAACACTCAGAAACGAACTTCTCATAATTATTATTTGATACAAAATATAGAATTAACGGAGTATAGCCGCCGTTTTTAGACAAGAATTGCTGCTAAATCTTTACTTCCAACGAAAACTTAAAAAACCTTGGGTTCCCTGGTGTAAAGTGAATCTCTTCAGTCGACTGAGATTCTGTTAACAGTCTCGACTCCGTCGCAAACTGTGTTTCTTTCCAAGATTGGTCAAAGACGTTTTGCACTTGTATACCAAGGTGAAATCTATTCCATGGATATGACAGGCTTAAATCCATGATGTTATATCCTTCTGCAACAATCGAGTTATCCTCGTTTGCAGGACGGTCTCCCAAATACCTCCATTCAGTTGATACACGCAAACCCGATTTCTTACCAACAAACAATCCGATTAAACCCGTTTCTTTTGGTGCTAGCGGTACTAAATCCTCCCCTTCCAATTCATCTACAAATCTTGCTTTTGTAATTGTCAAATCAGCGGAGTAAGACAACCATGAATTAATTTGATGTCGGGCACTAAGATCAAGTCCAAAACGCCGACTCTTTCCACTTGGTTCGATGACCGCTTCGTCACCTACGTAAACAAATTCTTGATCTAGTCCGAGCCACCAAGCCGCCATATTAAAATACACGCTTTTCATGGGCCTGATATTTAAGCCCAAATCTGCACCCCATGCTCTAGGAAGTACATCATTATTTCTGTTTACACTCACTCGGCTATCATTACTATGAAATCCCGATCCCAGTTTTAAATAAGATTGAAATTTAGAATTAAACTGATAGCTCAGATTTAGTTTAGGACTAACAATACTCGATATTTTATCTTTCTTGGCTTCCGCCAAAAAATCATCGTAGGCATATCTAAATGCATCAAAACGAACTCCCAAATTTACTCTCCAATTATTTTTGACCATTTCGACATCCGAAAAAAGGCTTGCGTTGGTTTCATTTACATCCCCAAAAGCCAGACGCGATAATACATTTGTCTTTGTGAAAGTCCTGGACAGTTCTACATCATTTACCATATCCTGTCTCAACCCAACACCTATGCGCCAATCAACATCCTGATCTAACCATGTACTATGAGATAAGAAGGTAGAATTGAGACCGACTATATGGCGCTCCTCTTTTTGTTTTATTTGATCGCCAAAATCTGGATCATTTAGAAAGAAGGTGAAATTCGAATATAATTCAAAAGCGTACTTCGAATAATATATTTGATTGATCCAGTTTTTAGAATTACTTAAATACTTTGAATATTTAAGATTCACATTAGTTCGGCTAGTCTCTCCTCCTTCGGTATCATCGATCGCACCAAATTCGGAAATCAATCCACTTTCAACTGCACGTACTGGTATCTGACCAGAGGCAGACCAGTTACTATTAAAATGAGAAACAATGGTCTCTAAGACATCTCCAGAATCCAATTTAAAATATCCACTTCCGTGAAAATTTTGACGTATTAATCCTTGTGGACTTTCGAAAGGTCCATCAAATTCATAGTTTTCTGCGGCAAAATAAATATTTGTGTTTTCCGAATTGACCACTGGAACAAGAGCCAAAAATCGTCTCGTACCAAAATCACCTAACTCTGTTTTTAAATGAATATCGTTAATGCGCCTTTTGGTACTAAAGTTTATGTAACCTGCCGTGTTAAAATTGCCTTTGTCTGCTTGATAAGGTCCTTTATTAAAATCAACACGCTCAATGAGTTCAGGTATTAAAAAGTGTAGATCCGCATAGCCTTGCCCATGAGCATGAGAAACCATATTTACGGGCATCCCATCTACGGTGATCTGAATGTCTGTACCATGATCTATATCAAATCCTCTCAAAAAGATTTGCTCTGCCTTTCCTCCACCTGCGTGTTGGCCAATAAACAG
>JAHDBE010000094.1:0-5429 GCA_020630555.1 Saprospiraceae bacterium | reverse complement strand
CATTTGGCCCTGAGCCAAAAAAGAGAAAAGAATAAAAAGTATTAGTAGATTATTTTTCAACGGTTAGTAGTATGCTCTATAAATTACAAATAAAAAGCCCAAATGGTTTTTGAAAAAAGGCACTCCATGAACAGATTAAACGAGAGGGTTAGGAAGCCGACAATTAAACTTAAATCATTGTGGCACTTCTAATTCATAGACACTGATGGCATACCCTCCCCAGATGCCCAGTCCACCATTTATATTCGAACTAATCCGTGTATAGGTCGAAAATGGCCCTTGATTCGCTGCATTAAATTCAAGGGTATTCCAAAAATCATAATGCGCCTCATCAAGAGTCATCCAGTGAATAGTGATCTGATCTCCGCGATGATAAAATCCTGCCGTGTTTAAATCAAAAGCTTCATCCAAATACAAAGCGCGATCCAAAGGAAATTCGAATTGGGTGTTTTCAAAAATTGGGTCATTAACTACTGAAAATGCCGGTGCTATGATGGGTCGACCAAGAGAAGCTGTTTTATATCTATAAAAATTTGGACCTACAGGATCTGTAAACCGCGTCCATAGTTGCATGAGCGAATCGTTTTGTTCGTCAGGTGGAAACTCCCATCGAAACTCGTCTAATGACACCACTTCAGGAATTGTAGTCGAAGAAGTCAGAACCTCATCCTCTATTTCAATGCGTAGATCGTAACGTCGGCCTTGTTCGTATGTGAGTTCTTCCAAAACATCTATGTAAAGACAAAGATCATTTACTGGATCGATGCTTTGTAAACCAAGTGCATTCGCAATTTCGAAACGAATCTCGTCTGGTAAATCGTTTAAACATATTTCTGTAAGTGCTACAATTTTATCGCCATCGTCGACCGTAACAATTGCGTCTTTGACATAAATGGAGGACAGGGTTTGTTGGTCCAACTCATCAAAAAATGCTAGACTTCGAGAGAGCACTACGTAAGCTGGGAGTCGATCTTGTTCTTTGTACTCAATATACCCTTCGACCACATATTGCTGATTTGCCTCAGAGGTATCAGGCGTGTATTGCTCCTGGCACGATGACAGGAATGCAATGATCAAAAGGAATAACAGGTATTTATTATCTATTATCATTTAAAACTAAAGTTGTATGTGATAGAAGGAATAATCGGAAAGAGCGTCACTTTATAAGCATCGATGCTTGCCGATCCTGTATCTAAATCTGTTGCGGCATCGTAATACAAGAAAAGGGATTCTTACGATTATACATATTATAGACCGACAGCGTCCAACTGCTCTTAAATGATTTTTTTGAATCAGGATTTGGGGTAAAAGTCAATGCCCAGTCTAATCGATGGTAATCATCTAATCGTTGGCTATTTCGTGGTCCATAGAAGGCGTTAAGTTCTTCTTCGATTACAAAGAATCCTTCGTAAGGAGTAAAGTTTCGACCTGTTCCATAAACAAACGTCATCCCAAAATCCCATTTAGGATGAAGGGCATAATTCATTACTAAAGACAAATCATGCGTTCGGTCATGGACTGCAGGATACCACCTCCCCTCTTCGATATCAGGAAATGATCTCTCAGATCGAGACAAAGTATACCCGAGCCAACCATTTAATTTACCTGAGGATTTTCTTAAGAAAAATTCGGCGCCGTAAGCTCTACCTTCTCCAAACACAAAGTAGTCCTCATCTTCTCGGCTGATGTCTTGCACATAGTCTTCTTGATAATCAATTTGACTATTGAGGTCTTTATAATACAGTTCAATCGAGGTTTCGATGTTGTTATCCAGGAAGTTTTTGAATACACCGACAGCGTATTGCCAAGAGCGTTGGGGTTGGACGACTTCAGAGCTAGGCACCCAAAGGTCGGTAGGTAGAGTGCTATTGCTATTACTGACCAGATGTATGTATTGATTGGTTTGGGCTAGACCTGCTTTAAACGAGAGGTCTTCGGATACTGCATATTTTACAGAGAGTCGGGGCTCAAATCCATCGTAGGTTACTACTCGATCGAAACGGTTATATTGACTTCCGTCAAATTTTGAGGTGTACGGTCCGAGTTGAGAAAACAAGGAATACCTCATGCCCAAAGAGATACTTAAAGCATCATTAAATCTAATATCGTCAGAGATATAAAGACCATATTCATCGGCGTACTTTGGGTTTATGCCGTTTTCAAAATCGACATCACCAACGGTTGCCGAAGCAGTATTGGGAGTCATTTTATGGTAGGTGTAATGAGCGCCAAATTTTATTCGATGGCGCGTGTTTGGGTAATAGTCGAAGTCTAATTTTAAATTATAATCTCTGACACCCGAAAACAATCTAAACTCCACATCTTCTTGTCCACCGTTAAAACTTAAATCATAATCGTTATAGATCGCTGATAAGTTAAAAAACAATTTATCAGAGAAGAGGTGATTCCATCGGAGTGTTGCTGTAGCATTCCCGTAAGGGAGATCAAAATAAAAAGCACGTGTGGGCTGTCGAAAGGTTAAAACATCTCGACCAAAATAGGTACTAAAATATAATCGATCCTTTGGCGAAAGCCGATAATTTAATTTGGCATTTAAATCGTAGAAGTAATAATTAGTGCCTGCAAAATCTGTATCGTCTATAAAGGGTTGGGCTAAATCTAAAACATAAGTTCGACGAGCTGAAACTATAAATGATGATTTGTTTTTTACGATAGGCCCTTCTAAGGTTAAGCGAGAGGAGATTAATCCGATCCCTCCTTCCGCGGCAAAATGTTTTTCGTTGCCTTCTTTCATTTGGATATCTACTACAGAAGATAAGCGACCTCCATATTGAGCTGGCATGTTGCCTTTGATTAAGGTCGTGTTTTTAATGGCATCCCCGTTAAACACCGAAAAGAAACCAAGCATGTGACCTGCATTATATACTACGGCTTCATCGAGTAAAATCAGGTTTTGATCAGGTCCACCACCTCGCACGTAAAACCCGGCACTTCCTTCGCCTGACGACATGACACCGGGAAGTAATTGGATAGTTTTTAAAACATCCACCTCTCCAAAAAGTGAGGGTAATTTTTTAATATTTTCGACAGGAAGTTTTACGACTCCCATTTTTGTGCTTTGCACGTGATCGCGTTTTTCTTCCTCTTCTGCAGAGATAACGACTTCGTCCATGATGACACCTTCGCCGAGTTCGACATCTAGAGTTTTATTACTTGTCAGGTCCAGATCAAGAATCAAATCTTTAAATCCTAGGTAACTAAACTGGATTTTATAGCGACCTGGTTTTACACTTAGCGAATAGAATCCATATGCATTGGTCGCTGTCCCTTCTATGGGTCTTTCTACATTGAGCACATTTGCTCCTATGAGTGTCTCACCCGAACTCGCATCTTTCACATATCCACTAAGAGTAACATCTTGTGCTCTTGTTTGGAAACTGATGCAAATCGTTAGGACAGAAATAAGAAAAGAGAGTCGGAAATTTGTGGCCATATATGAGAAACGGTCATCGGCCAAATTAGTTACTTTATTTACTCGAAATTATGTTAAAACTGGACGACAAATTATTCCTGAATTCACTAGATGATGAATCACTCCTTTTTGGCCACTTAAATGGGCCGCACCTACCCCGATAAAAGCATTTTCGGATTTAACTATCTCTGTAATTTTCTGGGCCATTCTTAAGTTGCGATCATAGAGCATGAGAGATCTAATTTTACCCAAACTTCGTTTGGTAATTTTATATAGTTTATGGATTTCTTGGTTTTGATATGCTGTGGCTGCTTGGTTTGTTTGTTTTCGAAACCGCTTGGGATTCTTTGCCATGTTTTTTATCAGACTTATCTGGTAATCGATGGGAATGCACTTAAGAATGGTCAACTGATCCTGAAAACTTTCGACCCCTCCGAGTTTCAAATTATTAGATTGTCCGTAATTCCATAAGTGGCTATCTAGAGAAACGGCATGTACCTTATTAAATAAGGATTCACTGACAGCATTTAAGGTGAGTATGGGTAAAAAGCTATTGTACGCTGCTAATTCAAAATCGAAAGATTTCAGAAATTGCTTCCTGATTTTTTCAAAGCGTTTGGTTCCCAAGTGCTCTTCTAAGGTTATCCCTTTCGGGAAAAAAAAGTAGTCGGTGGGACTTATTTGCGAGGCTTCATCTAAATTAAATTCGAGATATATGGATTGACAGGTATCTATTGCCTTTTCAGCCATGGATACATGATTATAGGCTTCTGAGGCTTGGAGATGCATCGTCCCAAACAAGTAAGAAGTAAAATGAGAATCAGGAAATTGGATCTGCCAAAGGACAGAATTTCTTTTAGCCATTAATTACTATTCGTAGTTAAAAGGAAGTAGTTTTTCCTTTTTTACTTTTGACATCGTAATGAGGGTCTTAAGTCTTTCGATTTCCTCTATTTGTGAAAGAGTTTTAAATAATAATTGCTCGTAAGTCGGGATATCCTTACAAACCACTTTTAAAAGAAAGTCCGCATCACCAGTGATGATGTAGCATTCCGTAACTTCTGGAATTTCATGGATTTTTTCTACAAACCTATCGAGTGCATTTTCTTTCTGCCATTTGAGGTCGACGAGAACGAAGGTTCTTACATTAAGACCAATGGCTTGCATATTAACTTTAGCATGATAACTTTCGATAATACCATTCTGCTCTAACTTCTTCACTCGCTCCAATGTTGGGGCTGGTGAAAGACCAATCTGCTTACTTAATTCAAGGTTTGTGATCTTACTATTACTTTGGAGAAGTTTAAGGATTTGGAGGTCTATTTTATCGAATTTGTTATCCATGGGTAAAGCTCAGTTTGGTTAGTTCAAAGAATTAATAGGAAGCAAAAGTACGTTCTAACCGTCATATATTTTAAATAATTGGCAAATTATTTACATAAATTTTACAAACAAAAAAATAAGTTCATCGTAGGGACGATGAACTTATTACTAAATCAAACTATGAAAAAAAACTCTCGCTGTTCTAAATTTTTCAGGATGCGTCGTAAACATCCGTGTACTTATAAGACGCTTTTTAATCCAAAATGTTGCAGCGATTGATTTTTTATGATGATTTTAAGATAAAAGGGCAGGATTTATCCACCAACGACTAAAAAAAAGTGTTTTGCGCTACACGGAATGTATTGGCATGAGCCTCGATTATATATTTTAATTCGGCAGAATAACCTCCACCCATACTGACGATAACTGGAATGGAATTATTGGCGCAAGCCTCAAAAACTATCTGATCCCTTTTTTTACAACCATTAAGAGTCATCGATAGTCTTCCTAGTTTATCGGACTCTAAAACATCCACTCCGGATAAATAGCATATCAAATCGGGTTGGACTTTATCTATAAGATTTGGGAGGGTATTTTCTAAAGTTTTCAAATACAGTTCATCTTGGCATTTATCAGGTAAACCGATGTCTAAATCGGATTTTTCTTTTTTGGT
>JAHDBE010000093.1 GCA_020630555.1 Saprospiraceae bacterium | reverse complement strand
TTTGCAAAATGGACCAAAGCCGTTAAATCCGAATTCATTCTCGTGGTAGAAGCCGATGTTGCTGGAACTAAATTAAATCCCCAGGATGAAAAGGTATTAGAAATAAAATAAAATCCTACTTCTTGTTATTTTCAATTAGCTCTAAAATTTCTTCATTTGATTTACCTAGATTTTCGAGCAGAAATTTGACATCGTCTGCTAAGTCATGAGCAGGGTACTTTTCTAAAAAAGTGTTGTACACCTCTCTCGCCATGTCATCATTCTTTAATTCGTTTTCTACAATAAAACCTTTTAAGAATAAGGTAGTTGGTGCTTTGTCGTATTCTGGATAAGAATCAATTATCCAATCATAAATACTTAGAGCCTTCGGGAAAGTTCTTAAGCTTCTTGCTATTTCAGCTGCTTTGTATAAATACTCCGCGGATTTTACGTTTCCAGGATTTGCTAAAGCATAGGCCTCACAAGCATCCACATAGGCTTGCGAACTCCGTCGATTAATTCCAAACTGATCAGGGTTTTCGAATATAACTTCTCCCATAGATACAAGTTTAGCATCCAAAGATTCTATCGGTGCTCTCATTTTCCCCAAAGCGGTATTGATGTTCTCGTCCTCCGGAAACCTATCTGACAAACTTTTTATAATAACATCTGATATGTGCGGTTTTTTAGATGAAGACATGACGTCTGCTAGATCTAGTAACCTATCTGTTGTAGAATCGTCATCAGAATACTGACGAATTAGTGGCATTAAGAAGCTTACCTTACTTCCTGTCAGATTGTGAACACTACTTATTTTCAAGCCTTTCTCAAGGAGTGATTTCATACTGGGATCACTTTTGTCAAGACCACTTATTTTTTCGGAAATGGCTTTAATTAATGCCTGAGCATTTTCTTTAGTAGGTTGAGTATCAAGAGCTTCTTCAAGTCTTGCGATATCATCCTTTGGTGGATCTGTTTTACAAGACAACAGAAATAGACCTCCTAATAGTAGTAGGGTACAGTAGTGTTTCATGGTTAAAGCTTTTCAATAATACGTTTCGTCGGTTAAAAACCACCGATTAGCGCATATTCTTAAGCGAATATACTCTTTTTTGCATATGATCGAAACAGAAATATTAATAGCTTGTTATCCTTAGTATGGACGATAAACTAATCTACTTTTGGTTTCGGAGGGATCTTCGATTGGAGGATAATTCTGGCTTATACCATGCCTTAAAATCAGGCTATAAGGTTCAACCCGTTTTTATTTTCGACAGAAATATTCTTGATGACTTGTCAGATAAATCAGATGCTAGAGTTAGTTTTTTGCATGACACCATAAGGGATCTTAAAGAAAAACTCAAGGAGTATGGCTCTGATTTATTGGTGTATTACGGATATCCAGAAAAAGTTTGGTTAGAACTTATAAAGAAGAATAATGTAATCTCCGTGTATTGTAATGAAGATTATGAATCCTATGCAATTCAAAGAGATGAGGCGGTAAAAGAGTTATTAAATAAAAAAAATATAACTCTTAAATCTTTTAAGGATCATGTCATTTTTAGAGGTGATGAAGTCCTGAAAGATGATGGGAAACCGTATACCGTTTTTACGCCATATAAAAGAAAATGGATGGCAAAATTGGATAGTTACGATACGAGAAAAGGAGACTCATCCTATTATTTTAAATCATATCCATCACTCAAGTATATGTCCTCATTGACGAAAGTCAAAACGCAAGAAAACCTGATATCCTTACAAGAAATGAACTTTGTTAAATCCGAGATCGAAATCCCGTCTAAGGATGTATCAAGAAAATTAATAAAGTTATACGGCAAGCAAAGAGATTTTCCATCCATTCCTGGTACTTCAAAACTTGGTATACATTATAGATTTGGGACCATCAGTATTCGACAGAAGGCAAGATCTTCTTTTAATTTAAGTGATGTTTATTTGAGCGAGTTGGTCTGGAGAGATTTTTACGCACAAATATTATTTCATTTCCCCAAAGTGGAAAATCATGCGTTCAGACCCGTTTACGATCAAATTGAATGGCGAAACAATGAGTCTGAATTTCAATCCTGGAAAAACGGAAAGACAGGATATCCATTAGTCGATGCTGGGATGCGTGAATTAAATGCCACGGGCTATATGCATAATCGCGTTAGAATGGTGGTAGCTAGTTTTTTGACAAAGCATCTTCTGATCGATTGGAGATGGGGGGAAGCTTATTTTGCTGAGAAACTATTGGATTTTGATCTGGCCAGTAACAATGGTGGATGGCAATGGGCTGCAGGATGTGGCACTGATGCGGCCCCGTATTTTAGAATTTTTAATCCTGAATCCCAACAGAAAAAATTTGATAAAGAGCTTAAGTATATAAAAAAATGGGTTCCTGAATTTGGTACCGACCAATACCCCGTGCCCATTGTAGATCATAAATTGGCTAGAGAACGATGTTTACAGACCTATAAATCCGTCTTAAAGCCTATATGAACATATTAAATAAGTAATAATATATAAAAAGTTATTGTGACATTAGACGGGAACATTCCCTTTTATTCTCAGACTTTCGTCAAAGAATGTGCCTGTCTTTAAATAACAATTGGACTTTTTTGATTCGAAACTTTATCAAATTATTACACTCTCTGGCAGGTCATTTGAAGAAATAGGGTAGACACCATTTACAGTAAGTGGTCCTTCCCATGGACAAACCGGGCCGGGAGTTCCTACCTTAATACTTCCGGCCTCTTAAAGTTCTCGAAGCTTTTCTAACAACCAAGCTTTACTTGCTACTGGACTATTCTGGATCTGTTCTTCAAGTTTTTCCAAATCTTTTTTACTGTAGTTATGAAGATTTATAAGCTTTTGTGTCCATTTTACAAGATTTAGGTAATTCTTCCGACGGCTTTCTGGGATTCTTTTCTTTCTATTTAAGTAGGTCTTAAAAGTGGACAAAAAGGTGTCAAGCACATTATATTCGTCTAACTCATAGTAAGTGGCAAGGAGGATGGATTTTGCACCCAAACTGTAATGGATACCCTCGTAGTTGTAGTCTCTTAAATAAAGAATGACTTCATCATATTGCTTTTTATAAAATGCAAGTAAAGCCTTATTGTAACTCACAATACTTTGTCGAATCTCAGGTTCAATGAATTCAGAACTCTCTTCAATAAAGGATTCGGCGTAATCAAATTCCTGCAGACGCAGGGCATAAGTTGTGACATTCCTTAATGTATTTGGATTCAGAAAATCACCTTCAAAAATAGTAGCAGACCGAAGCCCTTCTCTGTATAAATCTAAAATTTCTATGGTGTAGCTTTGCTCTCCTTTATTGGCCTTTGAAATACAATAATTCAAAGCGGAATTAAAGATGTCCTTGGCTTCTTTTGGAGGAAAGGAATCGAGATGGGCTTGAACGATTTCTTTTAACTCAAAATAGTGCTCTTTCACCTCGGGTTCCAAAATGGAATTCACTATGGTTAAGTAGGTACGAATAGGTAAGTATTCGTCGATTTCCTTTGACTCAATCATTTTTAAAACATCCTTAATGTAAGACACTTCAAAATCACTTTTACGAATGCGCTTCCAAGTCAACTGAGTCGCATAATGTTTTAATTTCTCCGTAAAGTAAAATATGTCTAAATTTTGATTGATGGCATGAAGATTTGTTTCCTCATCATGCTTAAAGTTTTCACGTTCGAAATCTGAGATTAAATTGAAAATATTGTTTTGTAAGCGATATTGTTGGTAATAATAGTCTCCAGATTTCTCAAGGCTCCTTTCCGATAATCTAAAAGCTTTTTTAAGCGAACTAGCGTTTAACTTCTCAATTTTATTTTTTGTCAAAAACTGGAGAAGAAAATTCGGTCCATTCAGGCGCTCAGACTTAAATTCTTCGATAGTTAAAAATTCTTCAAAGAGGACCAATAGATCATTATTTAATTTTCTAAATCTTTTATCCTCGTATTCTCCATCCATAGGTATTTTGTTCCAAAGCTCCGTTTTGGATAGGGAAGAATTGGATCTTACTAAGTCGATAATTACATCGCAATAACGAATTAATTTTGCGTTGACATTAAAGTAAGGGGAGCTTACAAATTTGAAGAAGCGATTTTGAGCGTAGGAATCCACAGACCCTAAAGCGACTGATATTTTAGATTCATAACTCATATTATAATTTGCATTAATGTATACAATTATTTTTCATGGACGGTTACATATTGCACGTTCATTTAATGTGTTAAAGTTATTTTTCGCTCGTATTCAAACAATTTTCGATATATAATTAACTCTTTTTCAGACCCTATCATATATGCTAAACCCAAATATTAGTATCAAAAAATTATTTATATGAAAAAAATAAATATATATTAGAGTAATCCCTTAAAATCGATTATTTTTGAACCAGTTGATAACCAAAACCTGCGCAAAGAATGTCCGCCCAAATTAAGCAATATTCGCTTATTGGTCTTTTCCTATTTTTCGTGAATGTACTGTTTGCGCAGAATCTGGCTGTTTATGAGTTCACGATTTCAAAAAATTCAGTTTTAAATGTCGATATGGTGTCTAGTGGGCCTCCGGTAATCGCGCAGAATCCGGCTTCCGCTAACAACGGTACATTGATTACCGTTTCACCTCTTTTTCCAGGATACAACGTCGCTTATGAGCCTCACTCGGACTTTACAGGTTCAGAGTCGTTCGTTGTTGAATATTATGTTCCCGGGCAGTTTCCGGGCATTTACACCCCTAAGTACTCAACTGTCTTGGTGCACGTCGTCCAAAGCATTGTGACCTGTGAAATGGATTATGTGTCTTTGGATGACCTGACACCCGACATGGATGTGGATGTGCTTTCTAACGACTTTACGGATTTAGGAGCACTTGGAATTCCGCACATTTCTCAAGAATTTAACTGTACTGCCAGTGTAAATTCGGATTCGACTTTACATGTGTCGATAACACCCGGATTTCATGGTATGGCCTATGTGAAGTATGCGGTTACTAATGATCACGACGGTCGAGATGAAGGTTTGCTTGTCATCAAGGTCAATAATGGCAACATCAATGTGAATGATACCTTGGTTTTTTACACCTCTGAAAAACGAGAATTAGAGTTGCTCTTTATAGAGGATGGTTATGATCTTGCTGCGGGCGAGAGCTTAAATTTTGGTGATTTATTTGTTGAAGATTCAGATCGATTAAAATACGTACCTAACACTTCCGGGATTGAAGAATTTGTATTAACAAACGGTACACAAGAAAAACTGATTCAAATACATAACCTGGCTACAGGAGATTCTGATCTGGTTACTGTGGACGATAATTATGCGATGGCTCCGAATCAGACCATAGTTATGGATGTGACCGGTAATGATCACCGAACACATCAGATCATTGATCATTCACCTGAATTAATTAAGGATTCCCAAGATAACTTGAGTTTTACCAGTAGCACTCCTGGTGTTTTTGAATTTTATTATACGGTTAATATTGGTAACGGCTCTGGATATCATACCTCGACCATAACGATAGAGGTTTCAGATTTCAATCCAGAAACCAATGAGTGGGAATTAACAACACCTAGAAATGTTTCTCGACTTGTCGAATATAATGTTCCTATGGATGATTATGAGATGAATGCGATCTCGAATCCTCTTCACGGAACCTTAGAAATTTACCACGGTCTTGATACAGTGGATCTAACGTGTACTTCTGTTGTAGGAAGAGAATTGATAATCTATACACCTAATACTAATTATCTAGGTGTTGATTATTTTGAAGTGGAATATTGTCCGGGTTCTAGTCCATGTGAAATTCTAAAATTTGACATAGAAGTATTCAATCATGGAAATGATAGTTTATGTCATTGTGTTCAAGATTGCGTATGGCCAGGAGATACTAATAATGATGGTAGAGTAAGTATTGCAGATGTCTTGCCTATTGGTTTATATATGGGATGTAGCGGTCCATCAAGATCTGATGAAGCATACAACTTATGGTACGGACAAAATTCTGCAAGTTGGAATGCACCTGTGTTAAGTCAAGAGGATTTGAAATATGTAGACGCCGACGGTGACGGTCAAATCAGTGAAGCAGACTTAAGTGTTGTCTTAAATAATTTAGGAGGTCAACATAACGTGACATCTTATGAGCCTTCTGGAATTAAAGGTTTTTATTTTAATCTTATTCCTCATAGCACAGAATTGGATTCTGGAGACTTGGCTGTATTTGATATCGTTATTGGAAATTATGAATATCCAGTATTTGATTTAAACGGTTTGTCTTTTTCTATAGGAATGAATCCAGCAATGGTTGATTCGGCGTCATTAAACGTAGATTTTTTCGAGCAAGATTGGTTCACTTATTTGTCACCTTCTGTTCAGAGTTTTGTTTCTCCAGAAGACGGTATGATGCAAGCGGCTTTTGCACGCTCCAAAGGAATACCAGTAAGTGGATTAGGTGTAATCGGGGAGGTGAGTTTCATTGTAGAAGATGGGGTGGATGGCTTTAAAGTCGAAGATGGACAAAGTTTAATTCCAATACCTATTACGATTTATGATATTCGAGGATTAAGTGACACAGGAGAGTCCTTGGCTTTCGCCAATGCAGAAACAGTCGTTTACCTGAAGTTACCCACTGAAAGTCACGATACGGAAAATAATTTGAATCTTCTTACTTTCCCTAACCCTACGAATAATCTATTGAATGTTCATTTAAATGGAAGTGGCTCCATTAATTCGTATCGTATTTTTGATGTCTATGGAAAAGAGGTCTTAAACGGTAATAATGTCAATGCTAAAAACCTTCAGGTTAATACAGTCGCGTTTATTAGTGGGACATATACTATCCAAGTGCTCTCCGATTTGGGGCAAATATCGAGTAGCCTCTTTACTGTTATAAAGTAATTTCTAATATCTTATTTCATCTAATTTCTGATTTACCTGTGAGACGTACGCATGCCCAAACATGTAAACATGAATCAATAGGTAATATATCTGATAGATGGAGAGCTCTCGTTTAAAATTTATCGGTAAAGTGCCATGTTTGCAATATGATTCGTAAAATACCCTCGGTACAGATCCAAATAATTCCATCATGGCAAGATCGAAAAGCGGACAGGAATAAGAAATCGCAGGATCGAAAATTATGGGTTCCCCGTGACACATCGCAAAATTTCCGGACCATAAATCTCCATGAATTAAAGAAGGTTTATAAATGGTAAGACTATCAGAAATAATATCTTCTAGTTCGAATAATTCCTGTCGTCTTTCGCGAAAATAATCTTCAACTGACGTTATCAAAGGTAAAAACCGATAATCCCATACGTGCTTTTTAAAAGAATCGGTTCTGTCGTTTTTTTGTTTCCATAAACCCACGTAATTCATCTTATCCCAACCGTATTCTAAAGAATTTATATTGTGGAGCATGGCCAGTTTCTTCCCAAAATCTTCCCAATTGCGGTATGACAATTCTGATAATTCAAGATATTCTAAACAGAGAAAAAGATGATTTTTAAATTCTTGAAAACCAGTGATTCCAGGACTGATAATAAAGTCCAATTGATTTAGAAAAATCAAACTATCATGTTCTGAATTTAAAAGATCCTTCTTCGAACCACTAGCAACTTTTATAAAGGACTTTGTATCATTAAAAACAACGACAAAAGAATCGTGCGTATCTCCACCTTGAACTTGACGTACAATTTGTGGCTTTTTGGCGAAAGCCGATACACAAAAAGAATGTACTAATTCTTTATAATCGATTTTCATTAACAATCTCTAATAAGGCCTCTCGATAGTTTTTACCAATGGGTACGTGCTTCGTTTGTCCCTTTTCTTGTATTTCCACCATGTTACCGACAATAGCATTTATTTGCCCAAGATTTATTATGAAAGACCTGTGAATTCTCATGAAATGGGCCTTCGGTAATTTTGCTTCCAATGACTTCATAGTCTGTAAAGTAATTACACGTCCTTGATCTTTTTTTATGATGACATAGTCTTTTAAACCCTCGATATAAAGAATTTCGGAGAAATTTATTTTAACCAATTTCTTGTCCGCTTTAACAAAAAAGTAATCCTCACCGTCTTTTTGAGAATGTCCCTCATGCACCCCAAGTCGCTCTGAGGCCTTATTAACAGCCTTCATAAAACGATCCATCGAAATAGGTTTCAACAAATAATCCACAATATTTAGTTCGTATCCTTCAACCGCATATTCAGAGTAAGCCGTAGTAAATATGACTAATGGCGGATTATCCAGAGATTTTAAAAAGTCTAGACCCGTTAATTGTGGCATCTGAATGTCTAGGAACATCAAATCTATATCATGATTTTGCAAAGCATGATTAGCATCGAAAGCGTTTTCACAGCGTGAGATTAATTCGATGCCAGGCATTTGCTCGATGTAAGTTTCTAAAACATCTAGCGCTAAGGGTTCATCATCGACAATTATGCATTTGATCATATTTTAACTGTTTAGTTGTAGTTTAAAATTGACACGATATCTATTGGGTTCGTCATCGACGTCCAACATGTATTTGTCAGGATATAATAAGTTTAATCTTTTCCGAATATTTACTAATCCGATACCTCCGCTTTTTTTGCCGTCACTTGGCTTTGGCATGGATGGAGCTTTACTATTTTCTATCATTAAAAAGACCTCATCCAAAAAAACTTCCAATTCAATTTTTACATAACCATCAGAAATCTGATTGCTTAATCCATGTTTAAAGCTGTTTTCGAGAAAGGGGATAAACATAAGTGGAGCGATTTTCTGGTTTCTAATTTCACCCTTTAAATCAAAAATGATATCGAAATTCTTAGTCTGGCGTAACTTCTCTAACTCTAGATAGTTTTTAATGTAATTAACTTCTTTTTGGAGAAGTACTCGGGGTTCATTACACTCGTACAGCATATATCTCATCATCTCAGATAGCTTCAGCACTATTTCAGGAGCCTTTTCTGATTTCTTTAAAGTAAGCGCGTAAAGATTATTAAGGGTATTAAATAAGAAGTGCGGATTAATTTGAGATTTCAGAAAATTAAGTTCTGATTGTAGGTTTTTATTTTCAAGATCTGTTACTTCTCTTTGATGGACTACCCAATCATTCATAATTTTATAAATAGTGGATAAGCCACCGATAAAAAATGTCGATAAGAACAAAGAAACTTGGTTGTTTATAAGGTTCTCTTGTACATCCGGAGTATTTGAGTAGAGTGCAAAAAATACGGCAGTTTTTATTGGGGTTATTATTAAGGCAACAAGAATCAACAAACTTAAGTACCAAAAAAGATGTTTTTGGGTTAGATACTTTGGGATTAAGTAATTTAAGTTTAAATAAACTATTACGGCAAAGAAGGCCACATTCAACAATTCCTTAGCAAATACAAAACCTAAGCTGTAATCCTTTTCGTCAAGAAAAATGAAAATTCCATAAATCACCAACCAGAAAAGGAGGTGTTGTGTATAATCCTTTTCCGCCCATTTTTTCAACTGATTTGTCAGTCTATCTCTATTGATATTCAATACGGACATCTTGTGTTGTGCAATTTAAACAAGTCGCTTTGTAATTGAGTTATAAATAGACGAATTCCTTATTTCGGTGGATAAAATGCCTGTTATTTATTAAGACTAAACCTGTAGGAGATTATTACCTTTGCGGCATTAAAAGAAGCCTAAATATTTCTCAAACTATTCAGAATTAGAAATGGCCTATAAGAAAAAAGAAACATACGATTTAGAGTTGACCGATAAAATGAAATCTCAGTACTCCGAGATGTTAGATTTTATAGGTGAAGATAAAGAGCGAGATGGATTAGTAAAAACCCCAGAAAGGGCAGCCAAAGCTATGCAGTTTTTGACGCAAGGCTACGATATGGATGCCGCAAGTATCCTGCGCTCAGCCATGTTCAGGGAAGAGTATAGCGAAATGGTCATCGTTAAAGATATTGAGGTATATTCTTTATGCGAACACCATATACTGCCCTT
>JAHDBE010000092.1 GCA_020630555.1 Saprospiraceae bacterium | reverse complement strand
GACTCAATTGCAGTGAACATAATAAAAAGACTGCGGTTGAAGCTGTCGCTTTCTATAAGTTCGGAATTTGTACCATCTTCCACCCTTCACGGGAATTTTGTCAACATTTGCAAAATTCCCGATTTTTTTTCCTCTATAACACCCGTATTTATTCAGATTTTAAGGATAGCTTCGTTATTCTATGGAGTTAGGACTTTGCAGAATTGTAAATGAAAATCATGAGCAGTCCAGCTAAAACTTCTTAATACAATAAAATAGAACTATGGCTAGAATTATATCACTCCTTTCAATTATATCTCTACTCACTTTTTCTAGTGGTATTAATGCTCAGGAACTAACAATGTTTACCGGCTTTTTCAACTCAGAAGTTTACCAAGACGATAAGAAAATCACAAAAGATATGGCCTCAGAATTGATGAAATCAAATAGTGAAGTTCATACCTTATGGACTACGGCGCAAAAACATCAGACTGCATCATTTGTATTTTTGGCTTCTGAAATTGGATTTCTGTTTTGGCAAATAAGCGCTGCTAAAAACAGAGAAAGTCAAACAATGCCATTAGTTGGATTAGTTGGATCAGGAATCGCATCGTTAGCCTTCGCGGTCTCCTCCAGGACTGCAGCGAAAGAAGCTATTCTTAAATACAATGCTGATTTTGACAAACCTGTGTCAATTCGTTTTGGAGCCGCCAATAATGGAATCGGATTTACGATGAGTTTTTAAGATTTCAAAACAGAAACTAAATCCAAAGCCACGTCAATAATCATATCTTCTTGACCACCGACCATTTTTCTCTCCCCTAGCTCATTTAAAATAGTCCGAGTGTCTAATCCATATTTTTCTGCGGCTCGCTCTGAATGAAGTAAAAAGCTACTATATACACCCGCATAACCTAATGAGAGAGTTTCACGATCTACTTGAACAGGTCGCGTTTGTAATGGTCGTATTACATCATCAGCAAGATCCATAAGTTGGAATAAATCCGAATTGGTCTCAACTCCTGACTTATGTAGTACTGCCACTAAAACTTCAAGGGGACAATTCCCAGCACCAGCTCCCATGCCCGCTAAAGAGGCATCTAAACGGTTCGCACCTTCCTCTAAAGCTACTATTGTATTCGCCACCCCTAAGGATAAATTATGATGACAATGAATTCCTATTTCTGTTTCTGGTTTTAATACATCTTTAAAGGCTTTAATTCGATCACGGACCTCATTCATAAGTAAGGCACCTGCTGAATCAGTCACATATACACAGTGAGCCCCATAATCTTCCATCAATTTGGCTTGTTCAGATAATCCTTTGGCATCGTTCATATGAGACATCATTAAAAAACCAGAAACATCCATTTCCAGATTACGTGCTGCTTCAATGTGTTGAGCTGAAATATCCGCTTCCGTACAGTGGGTCGCCACACGCACAGATTCTACACCTAAATCTCTGGCCTTTTTTAAATCGTCGATTGTTCCGATACCAGGGATTAGTAGTGTGGTTAATTTGGAATGTGTTAAATGCTCTGCAACCCCCTCCAGCCAATCCCAATCTGTATGGGCGCCAAAACCATAATTAAAACTTCCACCTGTGAGTCCATCTCCATGGGCTATTTCTAAGGCATCAACTTTGGCTTTGTCCAAGGCGATCGCGATATATTTTATCTGTTGTTTTGTGTATTGATGTCTTAATGGATGCATTCCATCTCGCAACGTGACGTCTTGTATGTATATTTTATGGTTCATGTGTTGTTATTCGTTGTTTAGAATAGTCGCTTTATTGATATTTCACTGAGTCGCTTAGAGGTTACACAGAGGTTTTCATGGGGTTAATTAAAGGATAAATCTTTTGATTCCATTTTTAAGGAGGTTCACATTGAAGTTGATAAGTAAGCCTAGTTTGTACTCTCCAAGTTTCATGTAAGTTAATATTTGTGCAAAATGTACATCTGTAAATCGTTCGACAGTTTTTAATTCAATGACCACTTTATTTTCGACTAAAATATCTATTCTATATCCGTGATTTAATTTTACCTCCTCATAAATGATGGGCATGGGCTTTTCTCTTTGAATTCTATATCCCGCCTTATCTAACTCATAAATCAAACATTCTTGATAAGCACTTTCCAATAATCCAGGACCTAAAACCCTGTGAACTTTTATGGCACATCCGATTATAGTTTTCGTCATTTCACTAGCAACCATACTTTGACAAGTTTTACATTCTTATCATATAAACACCACTTATCATTCTCTGTATAACTCTGTGAAATCTCCGAGTAACTCTGTTTAAAACAACTATACCATCATCTCCGCAAATCGCTCTCCACTAGCTAAGGCCGCCGAGGTCATAATATCCAAATTCCCTGCGTACTCCGGTAAATAATGGCCTGCGCCAACCACCTGTAAAAGAATCGTCGTTTTTAATCCAAACACATGCCCTAAACCTTCAATATATACAGGTTTATTTTCTGGAATTTCATCAAACTGCACTTCCTGATGCAAAGAATACCCGGGCACATATTTCTGAACCTCAGAAACCATTTGGTGTATACTTTCCCTAATTTTATCTTTATCTGCGTAATCGCTTAGCGTAAAAACTGTATCCCTCATAACAACTGGAGGCTCCGCTGGATTCAAAATTATAATCGCTTTCCCCTTTTTAGCTCCCCCAATTTTTTCGATAGCGTGAGCTGTCGTCTCGGTAAATTCGTCAATGTTCGCTCGTGTACCTGGTCCCGCAGATTTACTCGCAATAGAAGCGACAATTTCTCCATAATGTACTTGGGCGATTCGATTAACTGCAGCTACCATAGGAATAGTAGCTTGTCCGCCACAAGTGACCATATTTACATTCCGCACGTCATGACTTTCGTCAAAATTGACCGGTGGGACTAAAAAAGGACCAATGGCCGCTGGGGTTAAATCAATAATACGTTTATCCGGATATTTTTCGACAATCTCCCAATTGTACCTATGTGCTTTTGCTGATGTCGCATCAAAAATAAGTTTGATATCCTTCCACTCCGACATGGCCTCCAGTCCAGCCAGTCCCTCATGTGTTGTAGAGAAGCCCATTCTTTGGGCTCGAGCCAAACCATCCGAATTAGGATCAATTCCTACCATCGCTTTCATCTCTAAGTTTGAAGAAGTGCGCGCAATTTTTATCATCAAATCTGTTCCGATATTACCGGGCCCTATGATGGCCACTTTGATTTTATCCATGATTCCATTTTAAATACTGTCGATATGTAATATAGTCAACTTAAAACATGACTGACATTTTAAGACCTATAATTCCTCTCCATTTCACAAGAAGAAACAAACGTGAAAAAATTGCATTTTTTTTGATAAAAATTTGAACCTTTTATTCTTTTTAATCGTCTATGGAGATATTCTTAAATGGAATCATGAAAAACCACATTGAAATCAAATCCCCTGGGAGTTTTAATTACGAAAACCATTGGTATCCGAAGGCCTTGAATGCCACGATTCATCCTATGGTTAATTTCTTTCTCAATCTAGACAAAAACAAAATCGTCTCCAGATATTGTCATTTACATCCTATGGTTGACAGGCAGAGACTTGAAGAAATTTTGTCTTATCGCTGCAAACATTTCCTATGGAGCGGTGCAGACCTCTTTAACGCGACTTCCGAAGATGGACGAAGACAAATGGTAGTCATCGAAAACAATTCGTGTCCATCTGGTCAAAAATCCATGCCTCTTGTAGATGACAATAAAGAAGATGGTTCTTACAAGTTATTAATTGAGCGCACATTCAAACCCTATTTAAAACCCAAACAAGGGGTATCTAAAATAGAGGGAAAATTAGCTGTTATTTACGATAAAAATTACATGGAGACCTCAGGTTACGCCTCCGTAATCGCTGAAGTATTTGATGAAGAAGTATTACTCGTTCCATACTACAACGGCATTGACGGAAGTCATATAAAAATAGAAAATGGAATTATCCATGTATTTCATAAAGACACCTGGCATCCTTTACGCGCGGTCTTTAGATATTTAACACAAAAACCATGGAACCGACTGCCACTTCATTCAAAGACCAAAATTCTTAACCCTATTGTGGCATGTTTAGCAGGAGGTCGTAATAAAATGGTAGCCGCCAAGGCTTATGACCTGTACAATTCCGAATTAGAAACTTGCGGTTTAAAAATCAATATTCCAGAAACCATTTGGGACATTAGCAAAGCAGAGATTCCTCTTTGGATTCAGAAACTTGGAGGTCATGCCGTAGTAAAAATCCCTTATTCTAATGCTGGTCAAGGGGTTTTCACCATTACAAATGATCGTGAATTAGAAGAATTTATGAACATGGAAATAGACTATGAACGATTTATTGTTCAAAGTTTAATCGGCAATTACGAATGGAGTTCACGAAGTAACGATGGCAAATTTTATCATGTAGGTACAATTCCGACTCACTCGGGACACACGTATGTAGCGGATATTAGAATGATGGTCAGTAGTACTGAAAACGGAATTAGACCCCTATGCATTTACTCAAGACGGGCTGCACAACCTTTAACCAATTCGCTAGATCAAGGCGCAGACTCCTGGAGTATGCTGGGTACAAATCTATCGGTTAAATTAGGTGATAACGAATGGGGTTCGGATACCAATCGACTTATGCTTATGGATAGACGTGACTTTAACAAATTAGGAATTGGTTTAGATGACTTAATAGAAGCATACATACAAACTGTACTTTCTACAATCGCCATAGACAAGATGTGCATCAACTTATACAACAGCAAAGGAAAGTTTAAACAGAAACTTTTTAAATCGTTAAATAACGACACTACCCTCTTAAAAGAAATTCTACTATGAAAAAAATGAAGGTTTTGTGTCTCACGGATCATACGACACACTCCGATCAAAATTCCGTCTATTCGATTTTAAGTGAGATGAGCGTGCATCCACAATGTGATTATGTACATGTCGCGAGTCGAGGATATGAAAAAAATTCATCTTTCTTTAAGGGTCTTGACTTTCGTCAAATTTATGCAGGTCGCGTAGATGAAAAATTTAGCTTCAACTCTAACTCTCACTATTTTATAGATACGAGTGAATCACAGAAAACGGATCAATACGATCTTATTTTAATGCGACTTCCTAGACCTGTTTCGGATTATTTCTTACTCACTCTTGAAAATTATTTTTCTAATATCTGTATCATCAACAAACCAAGCGGAATAATTGAATGTAGTAGTAAGGAAGTTTTACTAAAATTTCAGGACTACACACCTCCTGTTAAATTGTGTAAATCTATTGATGACATTAGAGACTTTAACAACAAGTACAACTTAGTTTTAAAACCCTTAAGGGAGTACGGTGGAAAAGGCATAATAAGAATTAAAGATGGGCGAGTCCATGACGGCCAATCCTCTCATAACCCAGAAGACTATCTAAGTTCACTAAAAGTACAGGTAGAAAATGAAGGTTTATTAGCTATGAAATATCTCAGCAACGTGCATAAAGGAGATAAGCGATTAATTGTAGTGGACGGCGAAATTTTAGCGGCTTCGTTACGGCTTCCGCCAAAGGACAGTTGGTTATGCAATGTATCTATGGGTGGGACTTCCGTCAATGCTGAACCAGACTCTGATGAACTTGAAATCGTAGAAGGAATTAATCCATTTTTAAGATCGAAAGGCATACTAATTTATGGAGTAGACACCTTAGTCAATGACCAAGGCATCCGAAAATTATCCGAAATTAACGCCTTAAGCATAGGTGGCTTTCCACAAGCCCAGAAACAAACTGGCATCCCAATAATTAAAATGACCATTGAAAAAATATTTGACTATGCAAGGCATTATTAATCCCAATGAGCAAACAGTCTCGAACTTTAATTATAATGAAATACCAAAAGGGACAACAAAATGCTTTTGGCTAAGGCTTATCACGGATGGTTTTGGAAATCCGATAAGTATACCCATTATGATCTCTCGAGGGATAGAGGACGGTCCTGTATTAGGATTAACTGCTGCTATCCATGGAAATGAATTAAATGGTATTCCTGTTATTCAAAGATTATTTAATGAAGTCGATCCAAAAGAGTTAAAAGGAACGATCATAGGAATCCCAGTAGTCAATGTCCCCGGTTTTATTCGAAAAAAAAGAAGATTTAACGATGGCGTAGATTTAAACCACATCATGCCGGGAAAAGAAAACGGAAATATATCCCAGATTTATGCACATCGTTTTATCGACAAAGTCATATCAAAAGTTGATTTCTTAATCGATCTACATACGGCCTCGTCCGGACGTATAAATTCCTATTATATAAGGGCGGATATGGACCAACCAAGCACAAGAGAATTAGCGTTACTCCAAAATGCAGACATTATAGTGCACAATCCTCCGTCCGATGGAACACTGCGAGGTGCTGCAGATGCCTTAGGCATTCCAGCCATAACCCTTGAGGTAGGCAATCCTAGTATCTTTCAAAAAAAGCTCATTCGAAGTGGTTTAGAAGGTGTACACAATGCCCTTTGTCATTTACAAATGATAGATGATGAGATAGAAACGAATACGAAAGAAACGGCACACTGTAAAAAGTCCTATTGGATATTTACGGACAAAGGAGGTCTCTTGACTGTACATGTAGCCCTTTTAGATAGACTTAAAAAAGGAGATAAAATAGCTACATTACGAAATATATTTGGGGAAGAAATTAAGGAATATATTGCCCCCGAAAATGGAATAGTCATTGGTAAAAGTATATCTCCCGTTAATCAATCGGGAGGACGAATTTTACATCTTGGAATCGAATAACAACTTATAGAAAAGACTGTCTTACTAGAAATAAATATTATGGACCAAAAATATTTAGAGTACATTTTATTAATCGTCGTTACACTCGTAATTGTCCTGACCATTTCTTATGTATTGAGAAAAGCACTGGATTACTTTATTAAAAGAAACAGTACCCAACTACATACGGATCCTACTAATTTTATTTTTTTAAAAAACTCCATTAGTTTCATCATATACAGTATTGGATTATTCTGGATTTTTCATAAGATTCCATATTTCAATTCACTTGGAACAGCCCTTTTTGCTAGTGCCGGAGTATTAGCAGCAGTCATTGGTTTTGCTTCGCAAAAAGCTGTGGCAAACATTATTGGTGGATTATTCATTCTGATATTCAAACCATTTCGTGTGGGTGACGCCATAGAGATCTCTAATGGCCACAAAGGAGTTGTCGAAGAGATTACTTTAAGGCACACCATTATTAAGGATTATGAGTTTAGAAGAGTAGTGGTCCCAAATAGCATTATGAGCGATGATACCATCATTAATTCGAGTATCACAGATAAGCGAATACGAAAATTTATTGACATAGGGATATCTTATGATTCGGATATTGAACTCGCAGAAGAAATTATTCGTCAAGAAATCTCTAACCACCCCCATTTTATAGATGTACGATCGAAAACGGACCAGAAGAATAATATCGCTCAAGTACCTATTAAAGTGGTCAGCCTTGGAGACTCTTCCGTAGTTTTAAGGGCCTTTGTTTGGACCTCAGATTTCGATACATCACAGGAATTGACTTGGGATGTTTTAAGGAGCATAAAATTAGCGTTTGATAAAAAAGGAGTTGACATTCCTTTCCCTCATCGTACGGTTATTTTGAAAGAAAAAAAATCTGAAAATAAATGATCCGTCGATCACTTTTTTCAGGATTATAGACTTTCTTTATACTGATTTAATCAATAAAAAAATTAATGTTCTTCTTACTGCCATTTTACTGACATAATGAAAAACTCTTATTTCGATCTTATAGATCAGAGCTACTATTTTCCTCAGGAAGGTTTTGATTTGAGAGATGGTTACCTATCCTTTCATGGCATTTCTATTAAATATTTGATCGAAAAATATGGCACTCCTTTTAAGTTATTATACCTTCCTCGAATCAGTGATCAAATCAAAAAAGCTCGAAACCTTTTTAACCGAGCCATAAGAAAACATAATTACAAGGCATCATACAAATATTGTTACTGTACGAAGTGTAGTCATTTTTCTCATGTCGTCAAAAAAGCATTAGGCGAAGGTGTTCATGTAGAGACTTCAAGTTCGTTTGATATAGACCTTCTCCTAAAACTTTATGAAGAAGGAGAGATTAAACTCAATACCATTCTAGTCCACAATGGTTACAAAACGAAAGAATATCTGGAGAAAATCATTCGACTCAATACGATTGGATTTAAAAACTCCATTTTAGTTCTCGATTCTAAATCAGAATTGAGTCGAGTAAAAAACTTTACTCATGATTTAAATCGGCCACTAAAAATAGGTATTCGAATGGCCATTGATGAAGAACCGCAGTCCGCATATTATACCTCTCGATTGGGAATCCGACCATCAGAGATTAAGGAGTTTTATACAAACGAGATTAAAGAGGATCCCACCTTAAACTTAAAAATGTTGCACTTTTTTGTGGATTCAGGGATTAAGGACAATCTATACTATTGGGGTGAATTTCAAAAGGGAATAAAATTATTTACCGAATTAAAGCAAGTATGTCCTGACCTTAAGGCACTCAACTTAGGAGGAGGCTTTCCCATCAGAAACAATCTGGGTTTTGAATACGACTACGAATATATCATTGACGAAATCGTAAGGAATGTCAAAGAGGCATGTCAAGAAGCTGAAGTGCAAGAACCAGATTTATTTACCGAATTTGGAAAATACACCGTGGGTGAAAGCGGTGCTATAATTTTTTCAGTCCTCGAACAAAAAAGACAAAACGATCGTGAGTTATGGTATATGGTGGATAATAGTTTAATGAATACCATACCAGATGCATGGTCCATTTTTGAAAAATTCATCCTACTACCTATAAATAAATGGGATAAGCCTTACTCAAAAGTGAATATCGGAGGTATTAGTTGCGATCACTCAGACTATTATAACTCTGAAGACTTAAATCAACAAATCGTTCTCCCTGAATATAACAACGATGATCCAGAACCATTATACATTGGTTTTTTTCACACCGGAGCTTATCAAGATTCTATAAGTGGCTCTGGTGGCATGAAGCATTGTTTAATTCCAGCGCCCAAAATGATTCTAATCGATCGAGATGAGACTGGAAACTTTGTAGATGAAGTGTATAGAAATGAACAAACAGTCGAAGAAATGTTATCCATTCTAGGTTACACAAAACAAAATGAAAAGGTATAAAAACTTTGCAGGCATTTCAGATGCATATTCTGACCCTAAGGATTCTAAAATTATCTTACAATCCTTTCCCTATGATGGAACAAGCACCTGGGGCAAGGGAGCTAACAAAGGGTTTGAGGCTTTTATGGATGCAGCCGAAAACATGGAACTATACGATATCGAAACAGATACCGAAGTGTATAAGCAAGGCATCTATGTGCATGATGAGATATCTGAATTTAATTCTCCGGAGGATATGTTCAACAAAACATACGCGCGCACTAAGGAGATCCTAAACAGAAATCAATTTCCTACTTTTTTTGGAGGCGAACATTCCGTTAGTATTGGAATTATAAAAGCCTTTTATGAAAAGTATGAAGATCTAACAGTTCTCCAAATTGATGCACATGCGGATTTACGCTCAGAGTATAATGGTACTCCATATAACCATGCCTGCGCCATGTATGATGCGTCACAAAATTGCAACTTGATTCAAGTTGGCATTCGAAGTATGGACATTTCCGAAAAAGCTTTATTGGACTATTACAAAGTCTATTTTGCGGACGAAATAAAATACTCTACCGAATGGTTTGAAGAGTCTATTAAGCAAATGTCTGACAAGGTTTACATTAGCTTTGATCTTGACGCCTTTGATCCATCCATAATGCCCGCAACAGGCACGCCTGAACCGGGAGGATTACACTGGTACTTAGTCACAAGTTATTTAGCCCGTGTCTTCGAAGAAAAAGACGTTGTTGGATTTGATATTGTAGAACTAGCACCAATTGAAGGATTACACGCACCCCAGTTTCTTGCAGCCAAACTCTATTACAAAATGCTCTCTTATAAATTTTCCTAATTATGAAGTCTAAGGCTTCAGCTTTTGTCACCTATAAAAGGTTAAATCTTATTGAGATTTCTGAGAGTATTAGAAACTGGTCTCTTATTCGAAATGAACCTAGCTTTCTTTTTTATAAAAAATCTAGAAATCAATTTATTTATATTAAAAACTTCGGAGCCATAGTCTATTTAAATGTGCGTGACAAAGAATGTCACGAATTAAATAATTTC
>JAHDBE010000091.1 GCA_020630555.1 Saprospiraceae bacterium | reverse complement strand
TAGTTCGGTTAATATTGCGCTACCAATACTTTTAGCATATTGAGTTAATGTCGAATAATTAATACTTTTCTCTCCTTCAGAAAAAACAACTTTGTCTGGGTGTTTAGCAGCTGATTGTTCTAGGTAGTCTAAAATATTTAAATTCATAGTCATCGTATAAAAAAGTGTTCTAAAAAGTTAAAGCAGGTCTGAAACAGATTTTATGACTCCCTCTTCAAATACAGAGTCATCTTCAATAATCGGTAATATATCATCTGGATTTATTTTTAGAGCCGAAGCGCCCCAGGATAATCCTACTCCAAATGCACATAAAAAGATATTCAATTGTTCACCACCTTTTTGACCGTAGGAATCGCAAAGCGTCACAAAAGGTGAAGCTCCAGAGGTGTTACCGAAGCGATGAAGCGAGATCGGCATTTTTTCTGCCGGTATTTTTAGTTTCTTCGTGATTTGTTTTAAGATCAACTGATTTGCCTGATGGAAAGCGAAACAATCGTAATCCTCTACAGACGTTTCTGTTAATTTTAAATAATCTTTGATCACTCTTGGAACATCTGAAATGGTAAAAGTAAAAACCGAAGTTCCTTGCATGAAAGAGTTATGCAAGGATCGTTCATTACCATCCGAACAAACCACAGCTTCTCTGCTGGCGTTCAAATTTCGATAGCCTCCCCCCGGTACAATCAAGTAGCGATAGCCACTACCGTCAGACCTTACGATGGAGGTGATGGGTGCAGCCGTTTTGTCTTTTTCTAAAAGAACCGCTACACTTGCCTCTCCGATTAGCATCATAGAAGCTCGGTCTTTGGGATTTGTTGTTTTGCCTGCGGTATCTCCAACGATTAGGAGTGCCTTATCAATATCCGAGTTACTCATCATGGAGGATACTACCTGTAGACCATATACCAAGGAGGAGCAACCTAAATTGATATCAAATACTGCCGCTTCTATGGATAATTCGAGTCGCTTATGAACAATAGAGGCCGACCCCGGTCGTCTATAATCCGGGCTAGTTGTACCAAAGACTAAAGCGCCTATTTCATTAGGATCAATATTTTTATGCTCTAGTAATTTTTTTGCAGCGGTATATCCTAAATCGGAAGCCGTTTGATATTCAGAAGTAACCCGAGTTTCTTGAATCCCCGTCATCTTCATAAACTTTTCAACTTCCTCTGTTCCGAATCTATCTTTGTAGCTTTCTGTTTTAACTACATTTTTGGGTACAGCGCAAGCGATACCGGAGACTTTGATATTATTAAATTTGAATGTTGCCATTATCTTTAGTTAAAATTTTACTCTGGTTGCTGGATTACCCATATATAAATTCCCATCTTTCGTTTTCGTCATGATGATACTTCCAGCACCAATACGGGTTTCATTTCCGATTTTTATTCCTTGAAGAACGATGGAACCAATTCCAAAAAAATTGCGATCACCAATTTTTACATCTCCAGAAATTCTGGAAAGCGGCATTAAAACATTGAAGGAACCGATGGCCACATCATGCGCTAATGCTGAGATACTATTCATTTGGTTAAAATCACCTAGAGAAACATCACAGGAGAAAGAACAAGCTCTAGTGACCACATTACCTTTCCCGATCTCAAAAGATCTTGGATCCGCAAAAAAAGCTTCTGGATGGATGATATTCGGATACCTTACATTGGGGTTGTCGATGCTCTCTACAACTTTTTGCAAGGCTTTAGGATTCCCAATAGCCAAAACGACATGAATTGGAGTTTTCCAATCATTGAGTAGGTTTTCGTGGCCTAAAACCTCTCCGAAGTGGGAGACAGGAGTACCTGCCGAAAGCTTGTTATCGAAAAAACCAATCAGCTTCCAAGTCGGCGTAACTTCGTTTATTTTGTTGATGATACAAGCTACTTCTTTTCCAAATCCTCCTGATCCTATAATTGCAATTTCTTTCACTACGCGTAAGTTTGTTTAGAAAATTTCGGCAAAGCTATAAAAACTGTTTGGCATTTTCAGGTCCATAGTCAAGAGAAGCTTTCAAAGAATTCTGTTTAAGTCCTTTAAGTTGCGCTTTATCCAAAGCGAGTTCTTCAATAAAGCGCTTCATTTCTTCAATTTCGCCCTGCTCATAACTCCTACCGTTGTTGTATTTTTTTATCACACTGGCCAATTCTGACGCTGGACTTGCTATACATAACAAGGCAGCACCGACTGAAAATAAACTATACGTTTTACTAGGGACACTTAGCGCTGAAGACTCTGTTGACAAGGTAACAAATGCGACATCAGCGGCTGATAAAGAAAAAGGTAAGTCTTCAGCAGCTTGAAAAGGGAGAAAGCGAATATTATCCAAGTTATAGTCCGTCGCTTTTTCCATCAAAAGAGCTTTCTTTTCGCCCTCTCCTACTATCATGAATTGTATGTTAGGATTTTGAACCTCATTAGCTACCTCTACGATTACTTCAACGGGGTGCGTGTATCCAATATTTCCAGAATACATGACAATGAACATATCCTGTAGTTGATGTTTTTGAATAAAAGTATTATCGTCTTTAGGGATAGGTTTTAAAAAATTGTTATTCGACCAGATCGGGACCACGTGTATTTTACTCGAATCGACGTAGTTAGAAAGCGCCGTTTTCATTCCATCGGTTAAGGTGAAGACCTTCGTTGCTTTTTTGAAAACTACTCGATTGAGATACTGCCATGATCTAATGATAAATGATTTTTTATTAGACAATATTTGCAGCAGACTATCAGGATAGATATCATAAATTAGTAAAGAAAAAGAATTACGAATGATCAGAGGTAATAAGGTTGCTGTAGGAGGATTGGAAACGATCAGCAAATCCGCTTTTCTATATTTCCAAATAATAATCCAAAACATCTGAATCGTACAGACCAACCAAGTGAAGGTTCTTCGAACAAAAGAATTTCGATTATACTTAATGACCTTATGCCATTTAACATCAGAAGGCAGCTCTTTGTCCCGTGTTCGAATTTCGCCGGCAATGATCGCTCTGTTCTTATATTTTTCACCCAATGCTTCCAAGATATCTATTTGCAGATAACCAGAGGATTGATTTAAAAGGACTACTGTATCAGACTTTTGCAAAACGCTTCGTTTTTAAATTACTCTAAGACTTCTGTTCCATCAATATCCCCAATTCGCTAGAAGTCATAAACTCCGTTTCGGGCCATTTTTTTAAAATACGTTTAAAAAGACTTCTTAATTCATTAAATCCTTTATCTCGGTACTTTGTCTGGATGGTCCCAACGAAGTTGACACGATGGGTAGAGATAATAGCTGGTTTTTTCCAACGAAAAGCTATTTCAATTTCTTTTAGACAGTTATCTATCCAATCCGCATTCGGGTATTCCAAATTATTGATCGGTTCAAAAAAGCAATTCCTTACCAAGCTCAGTTGACCTGATTTTGCTCGTTTACCCAGCCAATTTAGTTCTAATTTAAAATTCCCATCTCCGGTAGGATATCTTCTTTTCTTAGAGCGGGTCATATACTTTACCCCTACCTCTTTTAAGAAATATTCCATCTCACGAGGCTCTTCTCTGTTAGGAGCAATAAAACAATCGGGGCGATAGCCGCAATAGGTATGAAAAAGACGACCTGCGTCTGCTATAATTTTTTCAAAAGATGCGATCTCTTCTACAGACTCTGGATGAAAGGCTCCCAGGTATTCGTTAATTGCCTGACCATTCAAATTAGAAGCACCAAAAGATTCATTGTCAAAAGCAAGTCTTAGCGGTGCATCTTTAGTACCTACATTCTGCATCCATCGTAGTACATTGATGTGCTCTCTTCCATGTAGCCCCGGTACAAACAAACGTTCTTGAGCTCCCGTTTTCCACAGCTGAAGCACTCTATCATGATTAGGATATCGTTTAAGGGTTTCTTCAACACCTTCGTAAGAATACGTTTGAAAATCTGCTGCTTTAATTTTTTCAAAATCAGGATTCGCGACCATGCACATGGGCGTAAGTACCGGAGGACGTCCAGTACTATCTTTGAATTCAGAAAAGAGATCGAATAGTAATTCCAAGTCATCATTAGACTCTAAGCAATCATTGATCGTGTAAATACTTTTATCTACATCTAAGCCACCTTTGCGCATGTGCTCATAAGCGGTCTTATCTTTGGTACGGATACTTCCCCAATCATCGGATTCCAAAACGATGATTTTTCGATTGCTACTCCATCCGTAGGCATTACTTAGATTTACTCTTAATTTGGATTTGAGTGTTCCTGTAAACATTAGGCTGTTTGATTAAATAGTGTTTAGTGTTGAACGGAGCAGTTGCTCGTATAACTTGAGATAATCAAGATACCTGGTGTCCTTATTAAAATTTTTCTCTGCACGCGCTCTACAAAGGTTCTTCAATTGCGCTTGATCTCTTTCGCTTATTTGAAGGACTGCTTTTGCGAGTCCATCCACATCTCCTTTCTCGACAACGATACCAGTTTGCTGATCAATTGCTTCTGGACTCCCACCAGTTTTGTAAGTAATCACGGGAGTCCCGCAAGCAAGTGCTTCGAGGTTAGTTGTCGGGAAATTATCTTGTGAAGTCGGATTGATAAACATATCCGCAAGGCTATACCACTCGACTAACTCGTTTACGCTTTCTGTTCTTTTCAATCCTAAAACAGAAGAAGAGATTTGTTTTAATTCATTATCATTTAGTCCGATCATGACAATTTTATAATTGTCATCGATTCGTTTTTCTAATTCGATAAAATCTTTAAATCCTTTTCTGTTGGTCCAAATATTCGCACAGCCAAGAATAATTTTTTTCTGCCCTAGGTTGTATTTAGTTCGGAGGTCAGATTTTACAGATTTAAATACGTTAAGATCAAGCGCTGTTGGCGTGACGTGTACTTTAGTTTCTTTTAAAAAAGATTGCTTGACCAAACCAGCTAACCAATTAGAATGCACTACGATTTCCAGTTTGTTGAGACTGGTAAACAACACTTTTTTATCCTGATAATTTTTAAATGAATTATCGACAAATAAAGACTTAGGATAATGATTGTACTTAGGACATTTCTCACATTGGGTCTTCCACTTTTCACAATTAACATCATCAAAATAAGAGCAGTGTCCTGTGAATGTCCAGCAGTCAAAAAGTGTCCAAAGCACAGGAATATTAATCTTCTTTAAATAATTGAAGAGAATTTCAATATTGAGATAATAACCGTGTAGATTATGTAAACCTATAGCATCAGGCTGAATCTGATCTATCTTTTTGATCAGATCAGCGGTCGCATTTTTGGAAGCGAAGCCGTGTCTATCAAAGAGCATGGAATATGCACCATGTACATAGTTATCCCATTTAGAACCAATCTTGATTAACTTAGATTCACTTGGTCTATCCTCTCTACCATAGGCGATATAATTTTCGTGGCCATTAGCCATCAGTACTCTTCCTATATCTTCCGTAATACGTCCGGTACTTCCCGAGTTGACCACAGAATTAATTTGTAATATTTTCATTTTTTATCTATTCTGAGAGATAGATTTGTCCTTTGACTAACTTTCTCTCCATATTCTCTAACATCACCAATAATTTTTGCAGGATTACCTAATAATAAGGAATAGTCAGGAATATTTCCTCGAACGACAGATCCAGCTCCGATGATGACATGATTCCCAACGTTAGTGCCCGGCATTAATATCGAGTTTAATCCAATAAATACATTATCTCCAACTGTAATGTCTTTTAAAACAGCCGTGTCTGTATCTGGTGTTTGATTATTTGCAATTAATGCTGTAGTATAACTATAATCGTGCGTTAAAAATTGAACATACATAGAAGCAATCAACCGATCTCCAATACTTATTCTATCAAAGTCGTCAAATTTTACGCTCTTTGCGATAAACCTCGGTTTCCCTTTCATTTTCAAACCTTGAAACTTTAAAAGTTTAGTATAATACTTCATGTAAAGCCTCGGATCTAAATAGATAAGATAACCGATGAGGAATTTTGAGAAGTGAAAAAAAAATCTATTAATTTTTCTTTTCATTTTCTGTAGTAGTTATTAATGCTAGCTAGATAAAGCAGTTAAAAAATGATCTCCTACTTTATCTATGTGGTATTTTTGTTTTGATAACTTGGCTGCTTCCGAAAATTTCGTTCTCACTTCCTGATTATCCATTAACTCGCTTAATTTAAACTTATAGGATTCGATGTCCATTTCTGGAATTAAAAAGCCATTCACTCCATCTTCAATTAAATCAGCGGGGCCAGCAATACAATCAAAAGCAATTGTTGGTAACCCAGCCGTAAGGGATTCCAATAATACATTTGGAAATCCTTCTGAGATCGAAGTAAAGGCAAAGATACTTGCTTGCGCATAAAAGGAAACAACGTCTCGCCGACTTCCCCAAAATTTAATGTTTTGAGGTTGGCTTACATCTTTTGCAACCTTCTCAAGTGATGCCCTTTCAGGGCCATCACCAACAATCCATAATTCCCATCCATTAGACGAGATATCATCAAAAAGTTTTATGAGGACATCTACTTTTTTAGTTGCTATTAATCTTCCTACCGTCAATACCACCTTTTTCTTTTCCAGTTTGGGTAGTTCAAAAGGATACGAAGGATTTGGAATAACGTGGATATTTTTATGATGGGTTAGACCATGTATATGACGTTTTGAAAAATCAGTCTGGCAGATGATTCCACGCGCACGGCGGTATACATATTTTCTTAGATTATTATGTAGTACTCCCCAGTCTTTGTCTGGTCTTGTTCTATCGGAAACAAAAACCTTAATATTCATTCCAATAGTTGCTAATAAAACAAAGGAGTTATACATTTCTCCGAGACTAAGAACAGCATCAGGCTTTATATTTTTTAGTTCTTTTCTTAAAAAAGTAATGGTTTTAAAAATACTGACGAATTTATTTTGCCCATTTGTAGAAAAAGAAGGGCTTGAAATTTGAATGTCTTCAGCCAACTTATAAAATTGATCATTTTTACCTAGTATCACCAGATGAGTATCTACTTTGTCGGAAAAATAGTTGGATAGCTCACAAGCAATTCGCTCCATTCCTCCTACTTTCATGGAAGGTATTATAACGGCAATTTTTGTTTTGTTTTTCACTTTTATTGATTAATTAGAATTACTAGTTGAGTAATTCCTGTAGATTTAATTGTGCTTTAATTTTAGATATGTTTTTAGAGAATGACTTTTTTCTAAAACAGAATCAGACTGAAACTTCTTTACTTCTGTAATTATCTCAAAGGAACTTACTTCTTCCAAGCCCTGAAAAATTAGATATCCCACCTTGTTCTGAACTTTATTCTTCTTTGATGAATAAGAGCTTAGTACTAATTTTATCTTCGGATCAGCAGACGTATTTATAGGATGTAAATTGTATTGGAAAAGCGTATTCCTTTTGGTACTGTATGGTTGTACAGATTTTAGTCTTTGAGAAGTTTCTTCTTTAAAATACGCTTTTTTGAAACTCTCAAAAACCAAGCGATAATCCAGTACTTTCTCCCTTTGTTGTTGTGTTATAAATTTAGCTTTTACTTCAAGGGAAATAGGTAATTTATCTAAATCATTATAGTAATAAAGATCATTAAAATTTATCTGAAGAATTACGGCTTGTTGATCTTTATTTTTTTTGGCAATAATTTTAGAGCTGCCGAAGTTCTTGAGATTATAAGGGCCAGCAGTAGTACTCGAATAATATTCGTTGATTACATTTTCTGATTCTAAACGTTGGATGCTACGATTCCGTTTTTGGGTAGTAATCGGATTATAGATAAAACTCCCTATGCCTTGTAAAGTATTTTTATTAATTAAGCTATTTGATCGTGGATAAAATAAGCTTACGATGCCATCAATTTTAAACGTATTATCTTGATAGATGACTTTATCGTATTCTTTGTTTTCACCAAGCCCATAGATTAAATAGAAAACTTCAGAATCCATGTTCTTTATATCGAACCTGTTTTTTTCGATGAGAAGGTTTCCATTTTTGATAGGGGTACTAAAATAAAAAAGCGTATGATCTATACGAGCTAGATTGCCTCCCCATTTGTTAGGATCAGAAGTCAGCATTTGATCGATGGTCACCTGATTTTTGGTAAATCTGAAATCTGCTCTTGACACCCAGCTATAGTCAGAAATGACGGCTGTTTCAAAAATATTATTTTCTATATTATAATAATGAGTGGAGTCGAGTCCACTTTTAGAAGTTCCTAAAATGGAAAACCTAAATTTAGCCAGATCAATTTTATTTAAGGGTGCGTCAATTGTTTTAATTAGTCCCAGTGCTTGCAATGCTGATCGATCAAATCGAAATACGTTTCCAATCATATCGCAGTTTGTAGTTCCTTTGAGTTTTACTAATGAATTGGCACCACTACCTATTGCCAAGCCTCTGCTTCCACAGTTGTGAATGGTGTTACTCTCTATCTTTAAATGATTTTTTGCCGAACAGTAAAAGGCTACGGTCTCTATACTATCCCGAGTATTTAATATATTTTTAAACGAGTTGTTGATGACCTCGAAATTATTTGCTTTGGCAACGAGGAAGGACATGTAACCCTGCCCTACGCCTGCGTGAGCCTTTGAGTTTTGTACTTGATTTCCTTCGATTTTCATAAAGGGTCTTCCTTCGGTAGATAGATAATCTTTCAGTTCTGTTCGAATCGCACTCGCCGGGAAAAAGAAAACCGGACCATACAAATCATTGACCGTGTTGTTTAAGATTTCTACTTTTTTGAAAGGAACATTATGAGCAGAAAGCAGAGAAACGGGCTGATCAATCGTACAATTTTTTACCTGAATATCGTCTATCCCAAATTTTTTAAATTGCTCCAAACTACTGTTGGGAGGTGTTTTATAATGGAAAGAAATAGCGCCTTTTAGCTCACAGTCGTACAGTTTGAAATAATCCATATCTGGTGCAGCTTTCAGGAATATTTTGGAATAGCTACAAGTAGAAAAAACGTAGTCTTGCCCTTGGGGTAATTTTCCGCGTTTATAATCGGCAGTTTGAATACTTATTTTTTCGAAATGAATATTATTTCCTTTTGGTGTTTTAAAATAAGCTTGCCCTCTCCGATGTTTAGTTCCCAAGATAAACCCACATGTTTTGGGATCTTTCCCTTTTATTATAATACTATTTTTTGAATCGAAAGATTTATTTGCCGGAGCTTTTAAAACATAAATTTTATCTAAATTTATTTGAGTGCCCATCGTTACCAAATTTGTTAAAGCTAAGAAATTAGCTTCACCATCTTCATTATTGGTGAACCAGCTCATGTAGCCGACCTCATTGGCCCAAGTCCCTTCTATGGTTACATTTCTAAAGCATTGTTGTCCTGGAGGACAATCGATCAATGCATTATCTCCGACAAGCGTACCATTTATGATCTTCGTATTTTCATTCAAGATAATTTTATCACTAATCCTTACGCTGGCTCCCTTGAGATTATAAACCCTGGCCTTGGCATTAGAATTATCTTGTTGGAGAAAATCTTTTAGAGATCCTCCCGTAGTCGTATCGGGCTTGGTTGTTTTACAAGCGGAAAACGCGAGCACTAATCCAAAAGAAATAAAGCCGAAAAATCTGAGCATTAAATTATATTGTATTATAACGAATCGTATTTTACTTGACTGCCAGGATTAATGCACCGGACGTAATCATGTCTTTTTCATCATACTTGACTCCCGGTACAATTGGACTTTTTTCTTTGTATGTATTTTTAGCTTCTACAGGGACTACTTTTTTTATCTTGAAACCGCATTTCTTCATGACATTGATATGGCTTGACAATGGAAGTCGATTGATTGGATACTTACGTCCCATTAAGAGAAAATCCCAAGTTTTTTTGCCAATAAACCAGTGACCATTCCATTCTTTTGTCATCTCATGCGTTTTGAAATCGACTTGATGAGAAATGATACCTCCTTTCTTTAGCCATTTATACATTTGCTGATAAGCATATTCAATATCAGATACATGTTCCATTACTGCTTGCGAGAAAATGAGATCAATTTCATCAACATCGTGATTTTCTTGATGCATCCAAGGCACCACGTACTTCATCGTCAGTTCTGATGATTGATCTTTTTTCAAAGCTTTCTCAATTTGGGTATGCCTTTGTTCATAGTACTCCGATGACTGATTTAGGACTTTATCAGGAAAAGCATAACTCTCCAAAATAGGCGAAGTATTTTTAAATTTTCCTCCGTGTGGAATATCTTTTTTGGCTATGAAATAATCTTTGAGATCGTTGTTTATTTTTTGATTCCCTTCCAGGTTTGCATGTTCAATCATATCGAAAGCAAAATAGTTTTTAGCACCAGTATATAATGCAGTCATACCAATACCTAAAGAATCTCCGGGCCCAATTTCAGCGATTCGTTCTATTTGCGAAACATCTT
>JAHDBE010000090.1 GCA_020630555.1 Saprospiraceae bacterium | reverse complement strand
ACAATAATGTGAAGACCAGAAGGTAACGCAGCAATTGAGATTTCTTCCGCACCTAAACCACTAGCTACATTTCTACCTGATAAATCAAAGATACTATACGTCGCTAAAGAGTCGATTGAAGCTGTTTTTACCGTTAAAGTATTCGCGTCATTAAAGATTACAAGCTCATCTTTTAAAGAAAGAAAATCTTCTGTTGATAAGGTTTCTTCGTCGTCAGGAGCAAGAATACCTGCAGCTCCTGAAGAATCAAACGTCTCTGTGTTTTGTAGCTCTATACCTGGCTCATTGATACAATCAGCAGCCTCTGGGAATATTCCTGATGGTTGAGCTACTGGTCCACAAGCAGTATTTACTTGGTTTAAGAAAGCAGGATTATCTAAGTTTCCAAAAGACACATTAGGCGCTTCAGAAGTGTCTATATATTTAAATTTTATACTGTATAAAAATATAGGACCTCCAGCAGCAATATTGGCGCTAGTACCTTGAAATCTTTCAATAGAACCAAAACTAAAAGCTTGTTGAAAAGAAGTAGCTACTCTAAAGCTATCGTTATCTTGTACTATGAAGTTATTATAAAATCCCCCTCCCAATACAGAAGTATCAGGTACAATCATTTCAAAATTGCCTAAAGAGTTGGCGTCTTTACCAAAAGCAGCAGTATTGTAATTGAAGAAGATATTAGCATTTTGGATCATAAAACTGACATCTGTTTCTATAAAGAAATCAGCTTCAAAAAAGTCATCGGTACCATCATTGGTATTTCTAGCATTCTGAATAGTGAATGTTAATGTTTGTGCCGTTGCAATGGCAACAGAAAATAATAGTGTAAAAAGTGAAATTGTTTTCATTTTAAAAAATTTAGATTGATTAATAATATTTATTGAGTTTATCGTTTTTGTATTCAATGACGATCTACATTTCTGTGAATATTCCTTTTTGTTTTGTTAGGGCAATATTACTTTCAACTTCTCGTGTGTACTATAAATACTGTGCGAGTAATGTAAAAGGACTCGTGAAAGGGAAAAAGTAGGGTTGAAAAAGTGTTCATGGTTATGAGTTTTTAGTTTTCTGGATGCTTTCCGACCACTCTTCGACTCCGCTCAGAGTTCGAATATTTCTTGATTTTTTAAGTCCTATTCCTCGTCTCTCTTATTTTTTGGAAAATTAGGTTAGAGGGGGTACTGTCATGAATGTAAATTTTGTCACAAACCATCATTCGTACCCCCAGTTACCAACCTAAATTAAAACCGTTGCCCAAGACCAATATTTGTTCTCACAATATTTAAATCTCTATTTAAAGTTTGTCCATCCATATCTAAGTCCTCGTTATTATACCCAGAAGTACCACTTGCCCCTAAAACGCTATTCGTGTCATCATTCAAAATCTGTCCATCTTCGTTGGTATCACCAGATATCATAGTAAAACCTCCTCCAATAACGGCCATAGCATTTGCCCCACCTTCAACAAGATTAGCGTTACTTACAAAATCTAAAAGGGTAGGGGTAGCTGATAATACAACAGGGTTTGCTGTTATGATACCTAAGTGATTGCGATGCTTGATAGAGATCAAATATTCACCTGCAGTAGCCGTAAACGATAAGGGAGGGAGAAAAAATCCACCAGAAGGAGAGAGAGAAAATCCACCAGCTTTCACAATAACCCATCACGTTGTAACCAAGCGGATTTGCTATCAATAATGATACTAGGATCATTGGGATCTCTTAGCTCCACAAAAACCCAGTCTACAATAGCTTCAGGCGCTGTAGAGTTTTCCAAAGCGAGGGTGTCATTTACGGTAAGCGCATCCTCATATGGGCTAACCAAAGGAAGTAATGCTGACTTTCTTAAATTATCTCGCATCAGCATTTCTTCTCCTTGAAATGGGTTAAGTGTTGCCCCTTGTAAAAATACTTTAGCTGCCAAAATAAGATCAAAGGAAACTTCGGTTACCGATTTAAATCCTACCCATCCTGCATTTTCGTAAGATTGAGAAGTTCCTGTAGGGATAAATAAATCGATATTGCTTTCATTTGAAAATGAATCATCATTAGTTCCCACAGTAACACTTGGAGCTGATGGATTGAATGATGTTACAGAAGTCAAAGGGGTACGATCGAAAGCGAGCTGCGCAATTTGAGTCACTTTTCCTGGGATTGTAATCTCAGTAAACTCATTTCTTTCAAAAGATCTAAAATTGATGCTTTCTAAGCTATTAGGAAGAGTCACGCTTTCTAAATCATTACTAGAAAAGCAACGTTGTGGGATTTGCGTTATACCTTCTGGGATTGCAACTTCAGTAAGCGCATTAAATCGAAATGCAATTTCTCCTAATTGTCTCAGGGTGTTTGGAAAGATCACACTTGTCAATCCAGCACTTTCAAAAGCATTATTACCTATGGCAACCACACTAAAGGTATTTGTCCCATCAGAAACAGAAGCAGGAATCGTTAAATCAGAGGATGGGGGAGTTCCTCCAACTAGTGTAACTTCTCCTGGACTAGTGGAAAAAACTTCATATTCAAGACCATCAACGATAAAATTAGAATCGATTGTTATTCCGTTTATCGAAGAGAAGAACTGATTCCATCCAGCTTTTGAATAGGATACTCCGCTACCGTTTGGTATAGTTAACGATTTGTTCTTTGATGTTTCTCTAAATGCACTTGAATTTAATACAGGGGGTTGGGTATTGTTGGAAATTACAGCTGTTAGATTTGTAGTATTTCTAAAAGCGGCAGCTTCTATTTCTTGAACGCTTGTTCCAATAGTTACACTAGTTATATCATCATCTCTAAAAGCTTCTTGCCCGATTACTGTAACATTAAATATGATATTATTAATGGTAACAGTGTCAGGAATTGTAATGTCACCTGATGCATTGTTGCCGCTAACAAGCTTTGCTGTATTTGGATTTGCCGAAGTAACCTCATAGGTAAATCCATTATCATTGAATCTTGCTTCCAGTCTTGGAACTCCATTCACTAAAAAAAAGTTGTTGATCCATCCAGCAGCTTCATAAGAGCTTTCACTTCCATCAGGGATAGTTAAGCTTCGATTTGCAGCTCCTTCGCGAAAAACACTTGAACCCAAACTTGGTGCGTTAGCAGCATTAGAGGTAAATGTTACTAATGATCTAGTATTTCTAAAGGCATTGGTTTCAATAGAGGTAATACTAGCAGGTATCACAACACTGGTTAAGGTATCATTTCTAAATGCATCATTACCTATTGTAGTTACACTAAATGTAACATTATTAATCGTAACACTTTCAGGAATTTCTACAGTCCCATCAGCACTATTTCCATTAACTAATGATACTTCATTTGGATTTGCAGCAGTTACTCTATAAATGAATCCACCTTCTGTAAATTCTGCGCCTACTCTGGGAACTCCATTTATCAAAAAGAAGTTTCTTGACCAACCCGCAGCCTCATAAGAACTTTCACTACCATTGGGGATATTTAAGCTTCGATTTGCAGCTCCTTCACGAAATACGCTTGAACCCAAACTTGGTGCGCTAGCAGCATTAGAGGTAACTGTTACTAATGATCTGTTGTTTCTAAAAGCCTCAGTATTAATAGTAGTGATACTAGTAGGTATAACTACGCTGGTGAGATTGTCACTTCTAAAAGCATTAGTACCTATCTCGGTTACATTAAATGTGATATTGTTAACGGTTACATTGTTTGGAATACTTAAACCTCCTTGTGCATTATTTCCATTAATGAGTGATACTTCATTTGGACTTAGTGAGTTAATTCTATAGGTAAACCCATCTCCTGTTATGAATGCGGCGACACCAACGTTAATAGTCCCATTTACAGAGAAGAAACCTGTCCAGCCTGCCGTTTCATAAGCTGATGCTGTATTGTTAGGTATGGTTAATTTAATTCTTGCTCTTATATCCCCAAAAGGGTCTCTAAAACCAAATAATGTAGCAGGATTAGTAGTATTAGAAATAACTTCAATTAAGTTTGGGTTATCTCTAAAGACATCTCTTTCAATGGTGCTTACTGAATTTCCAAGACGAACACTTGTCAATTGATTATCACCAAAAGCAAATATTTGTAATGTGGTTACCGAGTCAGGGATTATAATACTTGTCAATTGATTCCCTCTAAAAGCATCATTACCAATCGTTATTACTGAATTGGGTATCGTAACATTGGTCAATTGATTATCGCGAAACGCACTTCTACCAATTAGCGTTACAGAATTAGGTATGCTAACACTTGTGAGATTAGTATTTCTAAAGGCATCACTTCTTATCGTTTTTACCGTAAAGAGTGTTGCATTATTAGTAACCGTCTCTGGAATAATTAAAGGATTGGTAAACGTTCCTCCTGTAATTTCTACTTCATTAGGTGTGGTTGAAGTGATTTCATAATTCAATCCATCAACGGAAAAAGTTTGCCCAAAACCTATACTCGAAACCAGCAGGAGTAGAAGTAGGGGAATTTGATGTTGTAGTCGTTTTGCTTTCATTTTGATTTAGTTTAATTTGAAATGTTTGTTTCGTTTTGTTAGGACAATAGTACTTTGAACCTCTCGTGTGTACTATAAATACTGTATGAGGGAGATAAATCGGTTGGTGAAAGGGAAAAAAGGCTTTAATTTTTTGGTTAAAATCCCTTTTTAATCTTTCTTGATTTAATATTCAGTTATCAGTTATCAGTTATCAGTCTTGAATCCTGAATCTTTGATTCTTGTTTCTCTTCTCTCTTCTCTTTCATCTGTCAAAACCGTTGCCCAAGACCAATATTTGTTCTTACGATATTTAAATCTCTATTTAAGGTTTGTCCATCCATATCTAGGTCAATATTGTTATAGCCAGGTACACCGATTGACCCTAGAATATCATTAGTATCATCATTTAAAATCTGTCCATCTTCATTAGTATCACCCGATATCATGGTGAAACCTTCGCCAATGACAGCCATCGCATTTTCACCACCCTCAACAAGATCAGTAGTACTCACAAAGTCTAAAGCAGTTGCGGTATCAGATAGAGTGATTGGGCTGGCAGTAATAATCCCCAGATGATTACGATGATTGATGGTTATAAAATAGTCTCCAGGGGTTACAGTAAAACTTAGGGTTGTGCCATCTATGTTTACAATATCACCATCGCGTTGTAAAAAAGCCGATTTACTGGCAACCACAATAGTGCTATCATCTGCATCACGAAGCTCTAAGAATACCCAATCGACACAGTCATTTTCTGGATTTAAGTTTTGTTGACCATCCATAATTTCTCCTACAGTAGCGCTATCACTATATGGGCTAGTTGTTGGTATTAAATTAGCTACACGAAGATCATCTCGCATTAAGGTAGTTTCCCCTTGATTAGGGTTGATGGTTGCGCCTTGCAAGAATACTTTAGGAGTTAAGCTTATAGCTAAAGAAATCTCAGTAATCGATTTAAAACCTGACCAACCGCCATTTAGATAAGCATCTGCACTTCCTATGGGTACTTTTAAGTCGGTATTTTCTCGATTACGAAGATTTTCACGAACAAGGATAGGCGGATTAGGATTAAAAGAAATGATTTCGCCTATTTCACTATTTCTGAAAACATCCCTTTGCAAGCTTTCCATCGTATTAGGAAGTGTTATGCGATTAAAGTTGGTGTTTTGAAAAGTGGGTTCTGCGATTGAAGAGACTTGGAATGTAGTACCTAAATTATTTACTGATTCAGGAATCACTAAGTTATCGGTTACGGTTCCTCCAGTAAATTCAACTCGGTTGGGGTTATTTCCTATCGTTCTGTAATTAAATCCATCTACTGTAAAAGTGATACCAATATTGGGCGTGTTATTTATACTAAAAAAACCATTCCACCCTCCATTTATATACCCTTCTTCACTACCTGTAGGTACCGTTACTTTCACAGTACTTTTGTTTCGGAAATTATCACGAACTAGTATAGGCGGATTAGGATTCAAAGAAATGATTTCACCTATTTCGCCAGCTCGAAAAGCATTTCTTTGTATACTTTCAATTGTATTGGGAAGGGTTATACTATTAAAGTCAATGTTTTGAAGAGTTTGTTCTGCAATTCTAGTGACTTGAAATGTAGTGCCTAAATTAGTTACTGATTCAGGTATAACTAAGTTATTGGTTACAGTTCCTCCAGTAAATTCAACTCGGTTGGGGTTATTTCCTATCGTTCTGTAATTGAATCCATCTACACTAAAGCGTACTCCAATATTAGGGGTTTTATTTATACTAAAAAAACCATTCCATCCCCCATTTCTATAAGCTTCTTCACTACCTGGGGGTACCGTTACTTGAATGTTATTTTTGTTATCAAAATTATCTCTAACTAGAGTAGGTGGGTTAGGATTCAAAGAAATAATCTCCCCTATTTCACCAGTTCGAAAAGCATTTCTTTGTATACTTTCAATCGTATTAGGAAGTGTTATACTATTAAAGTCAGTGTTTCGAAAAGCGTTTTGACCAATGCCATTGACTTGAAAGGTGATGCCTTTTATAATAGTTGATGCAGGGATGATTAAATTTTGGACAATGGTTCCTCCTCTAACCTCTACCGTATTGGGGTTAAAATTTGTAGTACCGTAATTAATACCATCAACTGTAAATTCTCCACCAGTACTTGTTAAGTTTCCATTAATGCTAAAGAAATTCCACCCATTAGCTGCATAGGTTGCTTCACTTCCGTTAGGTACAATAAGATCCAGCGTATTTGGTCTTTGAAAAGCAGAAAAAGCAGGGTCAAGGACAGGTGGGTTAATACTATTGGAGGTAACGGTATTCAAAGGATTTCCCGCAAAAGAAAGAGTACCTAAATTAGTTATACTACTCGGGAGTGTAATATTAGTGAGATCATTATCTCTAAACGCTGAGCTTCCTATCACACTTATCCCCTCAGAAAGATTAAGGTCACTTATATTATTATTAAAAAAAGCAAAGGTATTTATTCGTATTACAGTATTGGGTATAGTAACGGATGTAATTTCATTACTACCAAAGGAATTACTACCTAATTCAGTAACACTATAAGTTTCATTTTGGAAAGTTATACTAGATGGAATTACGATCACTCCACTATTTGTATTATCAGTAATCCTAACCGTATTTGGGTTTTCTCCTGTTACTGAAAAGCTAAATCCGTCGACTGTAAATGTTTGAGCAAAGCTTACGATAGAAGCCAACAAAAACATAAATTGGAAGATTCGATTTTTAAGTTGTTTTGTTTTCATTTCGAATTAGGTTAATGTGAAAAGTTCGTTTTGTTTTGTTATTGCAATAGTAGGTTCATCTTCTCGCGTATACTATAAATACTGTATGAGGGCGATAAATCGGTTGGTGAAAGGGGAAAAACAGCCCTGAAATTTTTCATCTTTTCTTTCTTTTTTTAGAGATCAAGACCAAAATTCATACGATCTGAATACACAATGTTACTTTCGTTATATCTTGGGTCATTCGGGAATTTGGTGGTGATCCCTATACTTGGTATTGATGTTCCAAAGTGTCCAGTCCATTCGATTGTTGTTCCTTTGGCATCTACAAATACATATTTTTGTACCAATTGCCATAAGATGTAAACCGTAGTTTTATCTTTGGATACTTTTATATCGTACATATCCGTAATGGTAGTTTCGCTATTAATGGTAATAGAGTGCCCCACAGTCTTCGAGATAGAAGCAGACAAACCTTGTACATTAACCCCCAACTGTGCACTAATACTGGTTGAGTCTGTTTTAGACATTCCGCTGGTAAAAGTCACAGATTTTGAATAGTCTTGATCTCCCGTTATGGCAGCAGCACCAATTTGTTTCCAATAAGTGCTAAACTGTAAGTAAATTTCATTAGGAAATGCTGGTGTTACAGGCCCTATATTTTTTAAATCATTAATAGGAATGTACGAGCCATCAATAGAGACACTAGGATTTTCTACTTTATTTTTAGAAACAATCAGTTCTTCAGAGGTCGAAGGTGGTATTTCTAAAGGAGAATTTGTTCTAGGTATTGCTGGAGTGGGGATGTTAGTAATATTCTGAGTATTGGTAGGCGATATTACACTCCTAGCATTATTATTAATAGCTTCAGAAATGACTAGTTGATCTTTGATACCATACAATCCTTCTTCTTTTAATCTTCGATTTAGGTTGTCAAAAAAGTTTCTTTTTTCTGTCACAGGAATGTCCACTTTAATTGAATTCCCTGTAATTACATTTTGAATGTGCACTGATTTCATAGCAATATGGTTTTGTTGTTGATGATTTGTTCTGTTAAGACAATATTACATGTAGATAATACTGGTGTACTATAAATAGTGGTTCAACAAGGCAAAACGGTTATTGAAAAGGAAAAAAAGGTGTTGAGCGAATTATAAAAAAGCCGATGTAGTGTATTGTTATTTTCATAGGGGAGAAATTTTGGTTAGAGATTGTTTGTTGTTTCCACAAAGCTATTGGTAAGGTTGTGTGACATAATAGCCCGATAGGACAAAGAGGTAAGCGGGTAGGACATTTGGAATGATGTCTTGTAGGAATTCTTAGTAAATCCTTTGTTTAGAGGTGAATGGCCAAGTGTATTAAGAAAATTTTAAGCCCAATCATCAGAAGTGAAACTGTTTTAAAAGCATATACTTCGGTGAAACGCTTTTTTGTAGGATCAGTGTTTTTTGAGTTGTAGAGATTCTGATGTGTTTCATGAAGTGTGAGCGATTCAGATAACTACCAGAATTGCTCAGGGTTCGATGAGACTAAACCAAAAACGATTTTCAATTTCTCGAAAAAACAATCGTAGAAGGTAAAACACCATTTACAGTTTCAAAAGCTTTAGAAAACTTACTGCGATTATCGTAACCAAATAATAATGCTACTTCCTTTACTTGATATTCGCCACTTTCCAATAATTCTTTAGCGATATGCATTTGCTTTTGTCTGAAATAGGAAAAAATTCCCATGCCATAAGCGGCTTTAAAATCACTCTTTAGTTTGGTAGGGGAGACGGAGAATTTTTTACTTAATAATTCAATCCCCATAAATTTGTTTTGAATATTTTCTGAAAGATAGAATTCAACCTTATTTACACGAAGGATGTCTTTTTTGTTGAGGGTTGCATAATTCCTGAAGATATTTTGGGGGTCGTAGGTTCTGATAAATGTAGAAATCAATTCCAGCGTTTTTAGTTTTAACTGTAATGGATTTCGAGATCCTTCTTCAATCAAAGTGTGTTGAAGTGCTTTCGCCATATTGGATAATTCTATGGCATTATCAGGCCAAACCACGAATTCTTCATTGCTTTCAAAAAAGTATTTTACCTTAGAAGTATGGTAAGCATAATCACTTTTAATAAAGTCATTTAACCATTTTTTATTGAAGTAAATAAGTATGCTATCTGCATTTGAATTTTTGGCATAAGTAGTAAAAGACAAAAACTCTGGTTTGGTCAAAATCCACTTTTTGTTTGAAAAAGCTAAGGATTTCATTGTAATGCTTGTTTCTTTTGAAGCATTAGTAAAGGTATTGAAACTTAAGGTGTAGTAATCATTAGGGGTTTCTTCGTTAATCACTTGATGATAGCATACGTTGACCTTTAATTCCATCTTTGCATCCATTAGTGCTAATCCTTCTTCTAAAAAAGCGAATTGTACTCTAGCTTTATTAAATGGTGAATCAGTTGTAATTATGTTGTTTTCTTCATCAAACTTACAAAACAGCATTTTTTTGAAACTTTCCATCATAAGTTTTGGAGAGTTGGCTACATAATTTAAATGATAATAACCATCACTGTATTTGAAAAAGAGGTGCTGATTTTTCTTAAACCATTTGTTGATAATCCTAGTTATTGACATGGGGAGTTGATTTCGATAAATTACAGCGTTAATGTTTTAGTTGTAAATATTTAGCATTGGGGTATAATTTTCAAAAATTATTGAAGCAGCAGCGCATAATTCATTTTTAGAATTAAAAAATCTATTCTTAATAGTTGTTTTACTATCAAGAATTTCTAGCGTGTCTACATGAATAAAGAAATTCTGTGTAAACATAAGGTCTTTGTAAAATTCTAATTGCTTTTGATTGATTAATTTATTTTTAAAATCTAGTAATTGTTGACTCGGAATTCCTTTTTCGTGTAGAAAATTTTTAATGGCAGAAATGCTGTACGAAAAATACGCCTCATTTTGCATCACCATAAAATCGTTGACATCCTCGCCAGTTACTTTATAATTTATTCGGAACATGATATTTAGTTTTTAGTTGATTATTACCTTTTGAATATCCGTAATCACTAAGAATATGAATTGCGTCACCCTAAACTTGTTTCAGGACCTCATTAAGGGTATAAAATCAGTAGGATGAGATTCCTAGTCAAGCAAGGAATGAAGAATACGGATATAGTATTACTAATTACGGATATACATATTATCTTTCTTAGTTACCACCCTTCGGCTACGCTCAGGGTTCGTTTAGTGCTCGAACCCTGAGC
>JAHDBE010000089.1:8581-10475 GCA_020630555.1 Saprospiraceae bacterium | reverse complement strand
AAAGCATATTCCTTGACATACTCATAGAAGAAGATTATCAGAGTCTGTCATGGGCTGGACCAAATGGTTTTTCATCGACAGATGAAATAATTGAGGTTTCGGAAAATGGCGTTTACGTTGTCAGTATTGTTGGAATTAATGGCTGTACATCCATAGACTCTGTTGAAGTAGATTTAATTTTCAACTACCAAACACAGATTAATACGACAGATGCCACTAGCTCCGAAAACGGTTCGGCTGAACTTGTCATATCAGGAGGTCAAAGTCCTTTCGAAATTTTATGGGATAATGGCGAAACAGGGTTTACGGCTAACGACCTAGAAATTGGGGAACATACCGTAACTGTCATTGATGGAAATGGGTGTAGCCAAACATTTAATTTTGTCATTAATTTCTTTTCAACTACATATGAAGAAAGTCTGGAAGAACAAGTCAACTTATACCCCAATCCCACTTCAAGCATACTAAATGTTGATGTTAAGGATTTTGGACTTAAAGAAATACGTGTTGTCAATAACATGGGGCAACTTCTAATAAAGAGAAATATTCAGTCCGACTTAAATAAAATTCAATTGGATTTAAGCGACTTTGATCAAGGCATTTACAGGGTGTTACTCTTTACAGAAAATTCCTACGTTCAAAAGTCTATTATAAAATTGGACTAGGCTTTCGCCAAAGAGTATTTACAGGAGTGTCTGATTTGTTCGGACACTCTTTTTTTTATTTAAGAATATCTGCTCATGTTTATCTGGAATTATAGTTATCCATATATTCAAGAAAATATTTTCCAATGGAACACCGAGATGAAGATTCTAAGATAAATCGCAAATCTTTTATAAAACTTGGAGCAGCTGTTGTTGGGTCAACGCTTGTAGGTTCATGCACAAATACCACTAATAGTGAACCCACAGAATTTAATATCAATAGCAATAAAACCTATAAATGGAAAATGGTCACGACTTGGCCTCCTAAATTTCCTGTAGTAGGCGAAGGCTGTCAAATGATTGCAGATTGGATAGAAAAGATGTCTGGAGGCCGATTAAAAATCAGTGTTTATGGCGGAGGTGAATTAGCTCCAGCCCTCGAAACTTTTGAAGCAGTAAGTTCAGGAGCTGCCGAAATGGGTAATGGTGCATCGTATTATTGGGCTGGCAAAGCCCCCTCAGCGAGCTTTTTCTCTTCCGTACCATTTGGGATGAATGCACAACAAATGCACGCTTGGATTCTTTATGGTGGCGGTTATCCTTTATGGAGAGAGTTATATGCCAAGTTTAATCTAATTCCCTTTCTAAGTGGAAACACGGGTGGCCAGATGGGCGGATGGTTTAATAAAGAAATCAATAGCATTGAGGACTTTAAAGGTTTAAAAATGCGTATGCCTGGATTAGGTGGTAAAGTTATTGCCAAGGCAGGGGGAACTGCTGTTCTCTCGCCTGGGAGTGAACTTTATACCAATTTGGAAAGAGGCGTCATTGATGCGACCGAATGGATTGGTCCATATCACGATTACCTCATGGGCTTTCATCAAATTGCCAAATACTATTATAGTCCTGGTTGGCATGAGTCTGGTACCGTACTTGAGAGCATTGTTAATAAACGTGAGTATGAAAATTTACCAACAGATCTTCAAGAAATTGTCGCCAGTGCTTGCGAGAGATTAACCATGTGGTGTTTATCCGAATTTGAAGCAAAAAACAACGAATACCTAAAAAAAATAAAATCTGAAAGTGAGGTTGAACTACGGTCTTTTAGTAAAGAAACCATGGATGCTTTGAGACAATATTCTGCTGAAGTTATTTCAGAATTATGTGATCAAGATCCATTTGCGAAAAAAGTGTACGAATCGTTTTCCAGATTTAGCGTAGGTGTTAAAAACTGGGCCGCTCAATCCGAA
>JAHDBE010000089.1:6298-8481 GCA_020630555.1 Saprospiraceae bacterium | reverse complement strand
CGAATCGTTTTCCAGATTTAGCGTAGGTGTTAAAAACTGGGCCGCTCAATCCGAACGATTATTCCATGAGTTAATTTAGTAAACCTAATATTCCAGGAAAAAATAGGACGACCAACAGTAAAATGAGCTGTATCGCTAAAAACGGTATGACCCCTTTGTAAATTTGGGTGGTCTGTACTTCTTCAGGGGCTACACCTTTTAAATAAAATAAGGCAAAACCAAAAGGAGGTGTCAAGAAACTCGTTTGAAGATTTAAAGCGATTAAAATTCCTACCCAGATCAGATCCATTTTAAAGCCCGCTAGAATTGGTAAAACAACTGGAACTATGATAAAGATGATCTCAATAAAATCGATGAAAAATCCGGCAATAAAAATGACGAACATAACAAACAGTAAAAAGACCATAGGACTCATGTTTGCTTCCTGTATCGCATTTATCAAGTAGTGCTCCCCTCCAAGCCCTCTAAAAACTAAAGAAAAAGTAGTGGCTCCAAGTAAAATCAAAAACACCATGGTAGTAAGATGGGTAGTAGATTTCATGACTTCTTTAAGAACTTCTAAACTCCATTTTCTTTGAATAATCACAAGTATTGTTGCTCCTAAAGCACCAATCGCAGCAGCTTCCGTAGGACTAGCAATTCCTGCTATGATTGAACCCAATACAGATACAATTAGAATAAGTGGAAGTAAAAATGCCGTTAAGACATTTTTAAAATATCCATCCTTTTTAAATGCGTCAATTTCCTCTTGAGGAACGGATGGTGCTGAATCAGGATATAACTGGGCATAAGTAATTATATAAATTAAGTACGCCGCAACCAGTAATACTCCAGGGACAATAGCCGCAGCAAACAAATCTCCAACAGAAACATTAAGCACACTACCTAATAACACGAGCACGACACTAGGTGGTATTATTTGACCTAGAGTCCCTGATGAAGCTATTGTCCCAGTAGCCAATTCTGTTTTATAACCCCGCTTTAACATTGTAGGCAAACTGATTAATCCCATGGTAATTACCGTCGCCCCAACAATCCCTGTGGACGCAGCGAGCAATGCCCCAACTAACACTACTGAAACCGCCAGTCCTCCTTTTAATCGACCAAAAAGCATGGCCATTGTATTCAGCATACTTTGGGCTAAACCCGATTTTTCTAACATGAGTCCCATAAACACAAATAACGGAACAGCTAAGAGCACATAGTTCTTCATGACGCCCATGATTCTCAGAGGGAGAAAGTCGAGAAAATCAGGAACGGTAAAGTATCCAACTAAAATAGAAACCCCAGCTAGCGTAAAAGCCACTGGATAGCCCGTAAGTAAGGCCAATAAAATGATTACGAATAATATAATTGCCAGGACTTCCACTACTCTCTTATCTTATTAAGTGATCCTATAACAACTGCCAATCCTTGAAGAAGGAGTAACATAAAACCTAACACAATACAGAACTTAACAATATACCATGCAGGCAATCCTCCATCTGGTGATCCCTCTTTGACATACCAAGAATTCAGGGCATAATTCCAGGCCTTTACGATTATTATTAGACACCAAGGTAAAAGAAAAAATATAGTACCTAATAAATTAACCCATGCTTTGGTCTTGTCAGAAAACTTTTGATAAAACAAATCGACTCTGACGTGCTGGTCATGCTTCAATCCATATGCTGCACCCAATAAAAATAGAATAGAGAAAAGTTGCCACTCTAAATCAAGAATCCATGTCTTAGTACTGCTAAACGCATATCGTAAAAAAACGTCTATACAGATAATTAAAACAAGAAAAAAACTAATCCACGAGATCTTAGATCCAATCCATTCAATAAGTGAATTTATAGTGTTTTCAATTGTGTTGAGCATAAATCAATATACAGAAAAAGGGCACCAAATGGTGCCCTTAAATATATTCTAGATAATCAATCTCTAGTTTCCAAGAGCATCGATTTTAGACTTGTATGCTTGAGAAGTTTCAAGATCATTCTTCTTCGCATAAATTTCTTTTAAAGCAATAAGTGTGTTGTAATCTTTAGGATTATTTTCTTCTGCCTTTAAGAAATAAGGAAGTGCCTTATCAAAGTATCCATCCATTTATTCTTTTGCTGGGTTGTATTTTTTAGTACCCGCCGCTGTATAATCCATACTCATTGCAGTAGGTGCTGGCATCGTATTGATTCCTGGTC
>JAHDBE010000089.1:0-6288 GCA_020630555.1 Saprospiraceae bacterium | reverse complement strand
ACCCGCCGCTGTATAATCTTCTGCATACTCATTGATAAGAGAAGTCATTTCCGCTGCTTTATTATAATACTGCGCTCCTAAGCTATAATAGGCATCAAAACTCTTTGGATCTTTTTCTAAAGTTTGCTCAAAATAGCTTTTAGCTAAATCAAAGTACTCTTGAGCTTTAGCATCGTTACCTGCTGCTCTTTCTTTACTACTTAATTGATCGTAGACGTTACCTAAGGTCACATACACTGACGCATTATCTGGCTCTGCAGCGATAGCAGCCTTTAATTTATCGGTTAAAGCCTCAAGATTTCCAGCCTTTAAATAGTGGTTAATCTCAGCAAATAACAACTGCGTATCATCTGGAAATTTAGTCCGTCCTGCTTCTAAATATTCAAGAGCTTTAGGATCTTCTTTTTCAGTTTTAATCACGTAAAGAGCCTCGTATATAGCTGCTTCAGTTGCGCCTTGAGCATAAATCTGTTCCAAGTATGGTAAAGCCTCGTCTTTTTTACCACCATAATACCCAGTCATAGCAGTTGTATAAACCTGTGCATCATACATACCTTCTTGCTCATCTAAACGGCTCTTTTTACCATTATCCAACAACAATTGACGGGCCTTTAATGATCCTTCAAAATTTGTAAATGAACCTGCATAATCCTGACCTTCGTAAGCAATTGCTCCTGCATTATTCAAATGGCCTTCTAATTCTTCGAGACCTCTTAAGGCATCTTTTTTCTCACCTTTCCCAGGATCCATGGACATCGTTTTGGTAAAGGCATCTAAGGCGATCATCGATGCATCTGGAGTAGCCATAGGCGTCTTAGCGGTGAGGCTACCTAAAATTTCAGCGGAAGCAATTTCTGTATAAATTTTCCCTTTGGTAGCCCATGCTTTTGCAGAACCTTTAGCTTCATCTGATTCAAAAGCTTGATCAATCAATGAAATCGCTTCCGCTAGTTTATCTGCATTATCAGCAGGATTCGCGTTATACTTACCAATGGCCTTGGAGGCTTTCTTTAAAATTTTCTTGTAGTCTTGAGCTTCAGTTGTGCCGATTGTAAAAACTAAAGTCAAAGCAAGCAAAAGTATTTTTTTCATTAGTCTACTATTTTTTGTTCTCCCTTTCGGGAATTATTTAGTGTTTGGTCGTCAAAAGTAAGACGTTCATTCAAGAATTAAAATGTTTTAAGGAAGTTAAACATTCCATGACAATGGTTAATAAAATGTTATTCCTCTTCATCAGATTCCTCTGACTTATTAATCACAGTGACATCTGCTATACTCTCAGAATCCTTAAGACGAATCACTTTTACTCCTTGTGTGGCGCGTCCCATAATCCTCATGTCGTCCATTCCCATTCTGATCATGATGCCATCTTTTGTGGTGATCATAAGATCATTATCCTCGGTCACAGCTTTTAAGCTAATTAAGCCTCCTGTTTTATCCGTCACATTCATGGTCTTTACACCTTTACCTCCTCTGTTAGTGATTCGATATTCTTCGAGTAAAGATCTTTTACCATATCCTTTTTCGGAAACAACAAGAATAGAATTCGATTCATCCTTAGGATTAACAGATACCATACCTACTACCGCATCGTCTTCTCCATCTAGGGTAATTCCTCTTACTCCCGCTGCACTTCTTCCCATAGCTCTGACTTTGGATTCTGGAAAGCGAATTGCACGCCCAGATCGATTTCCGATTAAAATGTCATTTTCACCATTGGTCAACCTAACCTCGAGTAACACATCGCCTTCATTTATCGTAATGGCATTGATTCCATTAGATCTAGGTCGAGAGAAAGCTTCCACGAGCGTTTTCTTAATAACACCCCGCTGGGTACAGAACATGATGTAGTTATTATTCAAAAACTCTTCATCTGATAAATCTGAAATTGTGATATACGCTTTAACCTTATCGTCTTTAGGAATTTCTATTAGATTCTGAATGACTCTACCTGCGCTAGTCTTTGAAGTTTCAGGTATTTCAAAAACTTTCAACCAGAAACATCTTCCTTTTTCGGTAAATAAAAGCAGGTAATTATGGTTTGTGGCAACAAACATATGTTCGACCTCGTCCTCATCTCTGGTCTTACTACCTCTCGATCCCTTTCCGCCTCTACCTTGAGCCTTAAATTCACTTGACTTAGTTCTCTTTATATAACCCAATCTAGAAATAGTCACGACCACTTCGTCATTAGGAATCATATCTTCCATAGAAATATCACCTCCCGCGAAAGATATTTCAGTTCGACGTTCGTCACCGAATTTTTCGTTTATCTCATCTAGTTCAGTTTTGATGATATCTCTCTGCATTTCTTCAGAAGCCAAAATCGCCTTCAAATGCTCTATCTTCTTAAGTAACTCTTCGTACTCGGCTCGTACTTTGTCAATTTCGAGACTAACTAGTTTTTGAAGACGCATGTCCAAGATCGCCTTTGCTTGTATTTCAGATAGATCAAACGCAGACATTAAACCATTTCTCGCCTCCTCAACAGTTTTAGAATTCCGAATGATACGAATAACCTCATCAATATTATCAAGGGCTATTAATAATCCTTCTAGAATATGCGCACGTTCTTCTGCTTTTTTAAGATCATATTGCGTACGTCTTACAATGACCTCTAACCTAAACTTAATGAACTCATCTATGATCTCTTTTAGGTTTAAGAGTTTTGGTCTACCATTAACTAATGCAATGTTATTGACACCATAACTTGTTTGTAAAGGAGTATACTTATACAGTTTACTCAATACAACCTGTCCCATTGCATCCCTCTTAATATCGACGACTATCCTTAAACCTTTTCTATCCGATTCGTCACGTATATCACTAATTCCGGCAATCTTACCTTCATTGACCAATGCCGCAATTTTTGCTACCAGATTGGCTTTGTTGACCTGATAAGGAATCTCTGTTACAATGATTGATTCCTTAGATCCATTTTCTACGATTTCTGCTTTACCCCTAACGATTATCTTTCCACGTCCAGTTTCAAACGCATCTTTCACGCCTTGGTACCCATAGATCGTGCCTCCCGTTGGGAAATCTGGTGCTTTGATAAACTGCATTAAATCTGCGATAGTCACTTCTGGATTATCTATCGTGGCTTTAACGCCTTCAATGACCTCAGAAAGGTTATGAGGGAGCATATTGGTAGCCATACCGACAGCAATACCCGAAGCTCCGTTAATAAGTAGATTCGGTATCCGAGTGGGTAGTACGACTGGTTCTTCCAGACTGTCGTCAAAGTTTAATGCAAAATCAACCGTATCCTTATTAATATCGTCCAGTAATCGATCAGATATCCTTTCTAATCTAGCCTCCGTATATCTCATGGCCGCGGGGCTATCGCCGTCCATTGATCCAAAATTCCCTTGACCATCTACCAATGGATATCTTAAAGACCAATCTTGAGCCATCCTTACCATAGTATCGTACACGGAGGCATCACCATGTGGGTGATATTTACCCAAGACTTCCCCTACAATACGCGCAGACTTCTTGTGAGCTTTACTAAAAGTTAAGCCTAATTCATTCATTCCATACAGAACTCTTCGATGAACAGGTTTTAATCCATCGCGCACATCCGGTAAAGCTCTCGCCACTATAACCGACATTGAATAGTCGATATACGCCGTCTTCATCTCATCTTCGATGTTTACCGGTATAATTCGTTGATCATTAGACATTTATAAATTAATTTTTTATTCCTTAAAATCGGGACAAAGATACAAAATTAAGCCCTTAACTAGGGTCTTTTAAGGCACTAATTCCACAGTATTTTTAACGCTACAATTCTTTGAAAATTGGACGAAAATCCATCGAAATTCAAACTATTCATCTCGCATTCTGTTCTTCCCTTAGTGAGTTTATATATTTGTAATTTAAATCATTTGTAATCGCTGAAATAAAACCATATAACGAAGCCGAAGACTCTAAAAAATCTCAAGTCACCAGGATGTTTGACGGCATCGCGCCGTATTATGATTTCCTAAATGGCTTGTTATCCGCCGGCATTGACACGATTTGGCGACGTAAGACCATCGCTAAGTTTAAGTCTAACCCACCTTCAAAACTTTTAGATGTAGCCACTGGTACAGCTGATTTAGCGATAGAGGCGTACAAGCAACTAAATTCAGAGGAAATAATCGGATTGGATATCTCTCATGAAATGTTAGAAATAGGCCGAAAAAAGGTGAATAAAAAATCTTTGAATCAGAATATTTCATTAGTCAAAGGTGATTCTGAAAATCTAGAATTTAGTGATGGTTATTTCGGGGGAGTCACGGCAGCTTTTGGGGTTAGAAACTTTGGAAATTTAGAAAAGGGTCTCTCAGAGATGCATCGTGTTTTAAAACCAGGAGGAAAAATTGTAATACTGGAATTTTCTCGACCAAGACTTTTCCCTTTTAAGCAACTTTACAACGCATACTTTAAGTACATTTTACCCGTTATAGGTAAGTTGACTTCCAAAGACCCTAAGGCCTACGCGTATTTATACGAATCGGTTCAAGCTTTTCCTGACTATGAGGATTTTGATAAGGTTTTAAAAAAGATTGGATTTAAAGACACAGAATGGACACCACTCACACTAGGCATATGCACCATTTATCAAGGAACAAAATAGTACTTGTCGGCGCATTTCTGTTTTTGCTTGCCAACATTGGCGTAAGCCAATCAGCCAGAGATAATTACAACTACAGGGATTTCCAAAAGAAACCATATTATTTCGGAATAACCTTAGGTATGAATTCTTCTGGTTATCACATAGACCACTCTAGAAATTTCATCGGTAATGATAGTATTCGTGTGGCAGAGCCTGACGCGGGTCCTGGTATCAATTTACAGATGATCGCCAATTTGAAAATTGGTGAATATTTTGATTTTAGACTACTGCCAGGGTTTTCCTTTGCCGAGCGAAATCTCGTTTACTATCCTACTGCCGAAGGTCCGGTGAATACGAGAAAAATTGAATCTGTATTTTTTGATATTCCCTTTTTACTTCGATTTAAGTCGGCACCGTATAAGGATAAGAGGGCCTTTGTAATTGGGGGTGTTAAATATTCTTACGATGTTGCATCAAATTCAAAATCGAGACAAGCAGCGAGTTTAGTTAAAATCTCACCTCATGATTTTCAATTAGAGATTGGTGCTGGAATGCAATTTTTCTTCCCTTATTTCATTTTCTCACCTGAGATCAAGTATTCAAGGGGTATTACTAATACGATTATTTATAATGACGAACTCAATGAAGCTAGGGTGCTTGAAGGGGTTGTTTCACAAATAATAAGTATTAGTTTTCACTTTGAGGGATAAACGCTAAGTACAATCGCAAAATTGGCCTACCTCTTTAATTATAATGGGAAAGAATTCATTAAACTCACGGTCATAGTCATTGGCGAAAGCCATGTAATCATCTAAGGCTTTATTAAAACTGGACTTGAACTTCGTACGTGTATCCATATAATTTAGAGATTTTAATACGCCATTTTCGGACGAGTATAACATTAAAAAATCCCTTTTTATCATTGCAGTCAATCGCAACTGGAGATCTGATGGTAAATCTGGAATGGAAAGCATTAGCAAGGAATACATGTCATCTGCAAATTCGCGAAGAGATCTGTCATCGTAATTATTCCAGAATTTACTCAATAGATAATCATACAGGATATCAATGACAACCGATGCGTATTTCCCTTGAGAAGGAAAAAGTCTTTTTGTTCCTTGTTTAACGATTTCATCATTATCCATAAACTGATCAATAAATCGATGTAGCCTAATCCCTTTCTGAATTTCCTCAGTAAAAAGAATCTCCTCTTTTTTAGGTATAAAATCCGTAATAAGATTACCCATGAGAAGACCAGGGTCACCACATGAAAGATATGCATGGGCTAAGTAATTCATTGCATTTTCGAAATAATCATATCACAAATAAATCTATCTTTGACCGAATTTTAAAACAGGATTATGGCTTTAAAATGTGGGATCGTAGGACTACCAAATGTAGGAAAATCCACCTTATTCAATGCATTAACTTCGGCTAAGGCACTTGCGGCTAATTACCCCTTTGCGACAAAAGACCCGAATGTGGGTATGATTACTGTACCAGATCCAAGATTGGATCAATTAGCCTCTTTTGTAAATCCTCAGAAAATAATTCCGACCACAGTCGAGATTGTAGACATCGCTGGATTAATAAAAGGAGCGAGTCAGGGTGAAGGATTAGGAAATCAGTTTCTAGGAAACATTAGAGAGGTGGACGCTATTCTCCATGTTGTAAGATGTTTTGAG
>JAHDBE010000088.1 GCA_020630555.1 Saprospiraceae bacterium | reverse complement strand
CGTAAGTCGACAACTAGAATATTTCTTAAAGCACGAGATAGACGGTCCGGCTTTCGCCAAAAACCCACAAAATTTCGTAAAAATATTCACCCAACTAGATGATTTTGACATTTGGAATGCAGTAAAGAACTTTACTGATTATCAGGATTTTATACTATCTTATATTGCGCGAAGCATTTTGGAACGAAATCTGTTTAAAATTATTTTTAGTGAAGATGATTTTGAACGTGACTTCATAGAAGAGTTTCGTCACAAAATCGTGCAGCTTCTAAAAGTAGAGGCCCAAGAAACGAAATACCTGCTTATTCAAGGCCAAGAATCAAATCAAGCCTATACAACTCGGAAAGACGAAATCCGCATCCTTAAAAAGGATGGTACTGTAAGGCCCATCTCTGGTTTAACCGAAAAAATTGTAGACACGAATGTCATCGTCAAGCACTTTTTATGTTATCCAAGAATTTAGTTACTTTTGCGCTCCCAATAGCTGGTATAGAGGAAGTAATATATAATAATGTCGTTTTATAAATTTTCAAACTTAAATCTTTAATAAACTATGAGAAAACTGAATTTGATTCTCACCACCATGTTGCTAGTGGTTTCAGTTATCGCATATGCACAACCTGAGGCTGGTATGCCAAACGAGCCTGGAAAATGTTATGCTAAATGTTTGATCCAGGATCAATACGAAACTGTTACTGAGCAAGTTTTAGTTAAAGATGCTTCTACTAGAGTATCTGTAACTCCTGCTGTTTATGAAACAGTAACTGAGCAAGTATTAGAGAGAGAAGGTTCTACTACTCTTTCTGTTGTTCCTGCTCAATTCGAAACAGTAACTGAGCAAGTTCTTGAAAAAGAAGCTAGTACTATTCTTTCTGCAACTCCTGCTAGATGGGAAGATGTTGAAGAAACTGTACTTTCTAAAGAAGCGTATACAACGCTTAAAGTAATTCCTGCTCAATTTGAAACAGTAACTGAGCAAGTTCTTGTTCAAGAAGCTGGTTCAAGAGTTTCTATCGTTCCTGCGGTTTACGAAACTGTAACTGAGCAAGTATTAGTTAAAGAAGGATATTCAACTCTTTCTGTTGTTCCTGCTCAATACGAGACTGTTACTGAAACTGTGCTTGTAAAAGAAGCTGGTTCAAGAATTGAAACTCGTCCTGCTCGCTACGAAACTCAACAAGAAACAATCGAAACTGCTCCTGCTACTACTAAGTGGGTAAAGAAAAGAGCTGACAGAAACTGTCTTTCTGCGGATCCTAACGATTGTTTAGTATGGTGTCTTGTAGAAGTACCTGCTCAGTACAGAACAGTAACTAAGCAAGTAAGAGTTGGTTGTGACGAAGGTTGGACTGACAACGGTGCTGACTGTACTAAAGAGACTCCAATGGAAGCTCAGTACAAAGAAAGAACTTACCAAAAGTTGGTTTCTCCTGCGACTACAACTACAAACACTGTAGAGCCTAAGTACACAACTAGAAGCTACCAGAAATTGGTTTCTCCTGCGACTACGACTACTGAGCCTATTGAAGCTCGTTATGAGACTAGAAGCTACCAGAAAATGGTTTCTCCTGCAAGAACAGAAGTGACTGAAGTTCCTGCTCAATATGTGACTAGAAAGTACAAGAAATTAGTTTCTGATGCTGGTTCTACTTCAGCTAACGTTGATGCTAAGTACGGATCAAGAAGCTACCAAAAATTAGTTTCTGATGCGACTACTTCATCTTCTAACGTAGATGCGCGTTACGGATCAAGAAGCTACCAAAAATTAGTTTCTGCAGCTTCTGTAACTACTACTCCAGTTGACGCACAGTACAAGACTGTTTCTAGAAGACAGTTAGTAAAAGCTGGTGGATTCACTGAGTGGAGAGAAGTTGTTTGTGGTAACGATGTGACTCCAGAATTAGTAAGAGCGGTACAAAACGCTTTAATGTCAAGAGGTTACGATGTAGGTCCTGCTGGAGCTGACAACGTAATGGGTGCTGATACAAAAGCAGCTCTTGTTAAATTCCAAAAAGATAACGGTCTTCCAATCGGAAGCCTTGATTTTGAAACACTAAGAGCTCTTGGTGTAAAATAATCTAGTTCTTTAAAGAATTAAGGGAACCCTGAGACTTTGTCTCAGGGTTTTTTTTTGCCCTAATCTCATATTTAAAAAATAGATAATACTGTACATTCGCAAAAAAACCACATCATGGATCCGGTATTCAATCTTATCAACAAAGAACTTCATAGACAGCGAGAAGGCATCGAACTTATCGCTTCAGAAAATTTTACAAGCACTGCCGTCATGCAAGCCATGGGTACTTGTCTTACCAATAAATATGCTGAAGGATATCCAGGTAAACGCTATTATGGAGGTTGTGAAGTTGTCGACGAAATTGAAACCTTAGCCATCGAACGCTTAAAAGAACTCTTCGGGGCGGAATACGCCAATGTCCAGCCCCATTCTGGTGCTCAAGCCAATGCTGCTGTATTTCTTGCGTGTTTACAGCCTGGTGATACTGTCCTCGGATTCAATTTAGCGCATGGTGGTCATTTGTCTCATGGTTCTCCCGTAAATTATAGCGGAAAAGTCTACAATCCTGTTTTTTATGGTGTAGAAGAGGGAACTGGAATTATAGATATGGATAAGGTAGAAGCCTTAGCCAATGAGCATAAACCGAAATTAATTATTTGTGGTGCTTCGGCATATTCGAGAGATTGGGATTACGCACGCTTTCGCGAAATAGCAGACAATATTGGAGCCCTATTATTAGCTGATATCGCCCATCCTGCAGGTCTTATCGCTACCAAATTATTAAATGACCCTTTACCTCATTGTCATATTGTGACCTCCACTACACATAAAACCCTCCGTGGACCTCGTGGAGGCATTATTATGATGGGCAAAAACATCGATAATCCTTGGGGAAGACTCACAAAAAAAGGCAATACCATAAAAATGTCATCCATTTTAAACAGCGGTGTTTTCCCAGGTATGCAAGGCGGCCCTTTAGAGCATGTCATTGCTGCCAAAGCCATTGCTTTTGGTGAGGCTTTATCGGATGATTATAAAATCTATTGCCAAAAAGTCGTAGATAATGCACAGGTTATGGCAGATGAATTTGTCAATAGAGGGTATAAAATCATCTCTGGCGGAACAGACAATCATCTCATGTTGATCGATCTAAGGTCCAAAAACATCTCAGGTCGCGACGCCGAAAACTCTTTAATAAAAGCAGACATAACTATTAATAAGAATATGGTTCCATTTGACGATAAGTCCCCATTTGTTACTTCAGGAATGAGGATTGGCACTGCAGCTATTACGACACGCGGCTTCAGCGGCGATGATTGTCGAAAAACCGTAGATTGGATTGACAGAATACTATCGGATCATGAAAATGAAAACTTGATTAAAGAAGTAAAATCACATGTCAACTCACACATGTCAAATTTTAGTCTTTACGAATAGAAATGGGATACTCTACCCTACTTAGATAAAGCCCCTCAGCAGGGGCGCTCAAACTGGGATTAATAGTAGTTTGATTATCTAATGCGTTGATCACATCTTCTTTTGATAATTTGTTCACAGCATAATTAATGCACATCCCTACTATTAATCGAATCATACCTCTGAGGAATCGATTTGATTCGACGTCATACCGGAAAAATCCTGGCGCCATTTCAGTCCATTGGGACTTAGACAATAAACAACTATAATTCTGAACGTCGCTATTCGTTTTACAGAATGGATTAAACTCTGAATATTTTAAAAGCCAGCTGGCAGCCTCATTTAATCGAACCAAATCCAAATTTTTATAGGGGTAATAACTTACTCGATTTTCCATAAAGGATGTCCTATGTGTAGATAGGTAATACGTATAGGCTCTACGATGGGCATCAAAACGAGCATGCGCTTCCTGTCGTACTTCATAAACACCCTCTATACTAATATCATGAGGTAAACTATGGTTAAGGATACGTATAAAATCTAAAGGCATCGTTTCACTTAAATCAAAGTGGAAGACATAAAAAGAGGCGTGGACACCCGCATCAGTACGTCCACACCCAGTTATTTTTATATCTTCTCTACAAGTCTGGCTAAGTGTTTTTTCTAAAACATTTTGAACACTTTCAGCATTTGGCTGTATTTGCCAACCACTGTATTTTGTGCCATCATAACGCGCCTGGACAAAAAACCTTTTCAAATACTCTACAGGGCTTTTATTTTCTCAATAAGCTTACTAGTCTCTGAATAATCGGCCCCATCGGCTTTCGCCAATTCGACAGCCATCATTGCAAAATGTAGAGCTTCATGCTTCTGCTTAAGTTTATAATACAAGGCAGCCACTGTATCATTGTTATAAAAATTACTTTGGCCTTGAATCGATTTGAGAGCCCAATTTTTAGCTTCCATGAGATACTTCGGATTGTCCGATATTTCATATACTCTCCAAGCCATACTATTCAAGAATGACCAATCGGAGATTTGATATTTATCAATATACGCCACGGAGCCTTCTAAAAACTCCTCTCTCGTTGCTGGGTCGTCCGAGTACATTTTTTTCCGAAGGGTTAAAGAGGCTACTTTTTGCTCCCACGAATCCGGATAGTATTGCTTATACATCTCTGTAGTACTTTCTAAGGTGGCATTTCTGCCTAAAGCACCGCCAATTGCAGCATCTAATTTTTGATCAAACATTTCTGGATACGCCTCTTCATAAACAGCTCGGTTATTTAGCATGTATTGGAAGTACTTATTATCTAAATCGTACCCACTTAACTCAAAGACTAATTCACGATTTTCCTCTGTATTCCAGTCTTTCTGACCATTGAAATACTCATTCGCAATAGTGCTTGCATCCATATTTGCCATGAGTAGAGTTTTAGTATAACTTTTTAGAAAATCAGCCGACCTAACACCTTTATTATACTTTGTCTTTAATCCTTTTAAATTAGTTTCTGGATCCAAAGCGGCATGACCTAATTCTATAAATTTCTCCGCATCCCTTGATCCTAAAGATTTGTGAACAACTTCACCGTCTCCATCAATGTATAGTAAGGTGGGATATGCGCGAACTTGATAATCTTTAGCAAATTTTAATCCCTCCCCTTTTTCCATATCAAGTTTCATGTTAATGAAGGATTCATTATAAAAATCAGCGACATCTTTTTGAGGAAAGACATTCTTCGACATCCATTTACAAGGTCCACACCATGTGGTATATGCATCCACAAAGATTATTTTATTCATCGCTTTTGCATCCTTCAACGCTTGATCCCATCCGTCTTTTCTAAATTCGATATGGTCCTGCGCATTTAGACTTAAAGTCAATGTCAATACGCATAAAACTTGTAATAGTCTTTTCATTATTCTAGGTTTTAAATTATTGTATGGTTGGTAGTATTGAATTTAATTCATTCATCATACCACTAGGGTCTTTATAGCCTTTCGAAATTTTTATAGTATTCAAAGATTTATCCAAATAAACAAACGAAGGATAACTTAATCGACCGTCTAAAAGCTCGACTGCTAGTCCATTACGACCTCGTCTTCCTGTCTGAGTAAAAACGAATTCTTGTCCTTTAAAACTGATCGCCTCTTTTTGTTCTGCATTGAATTTTACGAGGTAAAAATTTTCAGCTAAAGTCTGCTTTACTTCTTCGTCCGTGAAGGTGTTAGCATCCATTCGCTTGCACCATCCACACCAATCCGTATACACATCTATAAAGAATGGTTTATCGGAATCCGTCATAGCCGCTGCCTCCGCCATGCTTAACCATTTTAAACTTCCATCTTCGTTAAACGATGAAACTTTTTCTTTTTGGCAGGAGACCATTAAGAGGATACAAAACGCGACACTAAGGATTCTCATAACAGATGACTTTAAATGTACTACAAGATAGAAAATCTATGTGTTTATGATATTCCTATCTAAGAAAAGGGACCATAATTAGTTTTATTAATGTCGCTTAATTGACTACCAAATAAGTTCTTACATATACAAAATAAAACTATATCAAGTTATTTCAATCATTATTTGGCTTTAAGCCAATGAAATATTAGATTTATATTGTAGTTAAACGTAATTGCAGTTAATAATTTTGTCATTTTAAGTTTTGTCGGTATTATCTATCCTGTACTCGCAATAACTAACTACGATTTCCGAACGGAAACTAACCAGGATACCTAATTTCTACTTTGAAATTGATTTGTGGCTCTTTATTTATACTGACAAAAAAATATTTCGACGAAAGTCGATTGCAGATTGCTCTGCAAAACTTTATGCCATCGTTTATGTAATTGCTGTGGATTAAATCTTACAAAAACGATGAAGAAACCGGAGAGGAAAACTTAGATGTTTTCCTCTTTTTTTTTGTTCATCAACGACTTGCCTTAAATTCGCGAAAGCGGTAGATCCATGTTACATATGGCGTAATTACCGTCCAAACATTAAAAGAAACTCTTATTATGGTCCAATTACCACCTGAAAAATTAGGTTCCTTTTACCTAGGTGCTGAATACGATTTAGAAAACAAGAAAATAGGGTCTGATCCTATTAATTATGACGCTCGAGATTTAACCACTCACGCTGTTTGTGTCGGGATGACTGGAAGTGGTAAAACAGGATTATGTATAGGCTTACTTGAAGAAGCCGCTATGGATAGAGTTCCTGCAATAATTATTGATCCTAAAGGGGATATGACAAACCTAATGCTCCAATTTGAAAACTTAACACCAGAGGCTTTCGAAAAGTGGATTAATCCTGACGATGCTAACAGAAAAGGTATGTCTGTCTCAGAGTATGCTAAATCCACTGCCGATTTATGGAAAAATGGATTGGCAGATTGGGGACAAAATGAAGCCCGTATAAAAACCTTAAAAGAGACCGTAGATTACACCGTCTACACTCCAGGATCCGACGCCGGAATCCCAATAAATATTATGGGTTCATTTCAGGCCCCTAAAGGAAATTTTGATGAGGATGCCGAGGCATACAGAGAGAGAATTCAAGGAATCGTAGCTGCAATCCTGGGTATGTTAAACAAAAAAGAAGATCCCGTCAGAAGTAGAGAAGGAATACTTCTTGCTAATCTCTTCGAACATTATTGGAGAGAAAACAAAGATCTTGACCTTGGATTACTTATTCGGAGTATTCAAAAGCCTCCTATGGCCCAACTTGGTGTTTTTGACGTGGATACTTTTTTTCCCGAAAAGGACAGATTTGATCTGGCAATGGATTTCAATACTTTAGTCGCTTCTCCTCAGTTCCAGTATTGGCTAAAAGGAGATCCTTTGGATATTGAAAAAATTTACTTTACTGCAGATGGTAAACCAAGGCACTCTATTTTTTATATCGCGCATCTATCAGATAGTGAGCGGATGTTTTTTGTAACCCTTTTACTTAATAGTTTAATCAGTTGGATGCGACGTCAATCGGGTACTTCTAGCTTGAGAAGCCTATTATATTTTGACGAAATATTTGGATACTTCCCTCCTACTGCTAATCCCCCATCTAAAAAACCAATGCTTACCATTTTAAAGCAGGCAAGAGCATTTGGATTAGGGGCTGTTTTAGTCACGCAAAACCCAGTGGACATTGATTATAAGGGATTGTCCAATGCAGGAACCTGGTTTATTGGTAAACTCCAAACGGAAAGGGACAAATCACGAGTCCTCGATGGCTTAAAAGGAGCGATCGCCGAAGCAGGTCAATCCACGGACTTAGATTTTGACTCGATAATTACAGGCCTAGGATCACGCGTTTTTCTTTTACACAACGTGCATGAATCTCAACCCGTCGTGTATCATACGAGATGGGCTATGTCTTATTTAAGAGGACCATTAACTAGACCTCAGATCAAAACCTTAATGTCCGAAAAGAAAAACAAAATTAGCTCGTCTTCCACTTTGTCTAGTACTAAAAAATCTAATTCAGCCGCTCCAATAGCTAATTCTACAGAAGCTCCGACCTTAGACCCTTCAGTTCCGGTAAAGTATTTACCTGCCTGGAAATCTAAATCACAAGCGGCAGCCGAATTAAATGTAAGTTCGGATAGCTTAAAACTCGTATACGAACCATCTACATTCGCAGCAGCTAAAGTCCGATTCTATGACGGCCGGAAAGGCATTGATGAGGTAAAAGATTTTAACTTACTTTCTGGTTCACCTGATGACTTTGGGCGTATTGACTGGACAATGAGTGGCCGTTTGGACAACTGGCAATCCGACTTAAAAGATGCACCTGATCATCCAGATCAAACAGAAATTCTTTATGAAGACCTGTCTGATAATCTTAACGATAGTAAAGATTTAAAAAAGATAGAAGACGGTTTAGAAGATTGGTTGTACCAAAATAAAAAACTTGAACTCCTAAGCCACAAAGGACTAAAACTCACCCAAGAATCTAATGAAAGCCCTGAAGCATTTATGATGCGTTTAGAACAGCTTGCCAAAGAAAAAAGAGACGAGGAACTCGATGAACTTCAAGAAAAGTACGCCACCAAATTTGAACGTATCGAAGACAAAATCAGAAAAGAAGAACAAGATTTAGAGCAGGCCGAAGCTGAAGTACAACATCGAAATGCCACGCAATGGATAGGCATGGCAGAAACCGTATTTTCTGTATTTGTCAAAAAGAGACGACGAAGCATAAGCAGCATGGCTTCTAAATCAAGAATGGCTTCTCGTGCCAAACAAAAAGTCAGGGAAAGCGAAGAAGATTTGGCAGAATTACAACAGGATTTTAAAGATCTAGAGCGAGAACTAGAAGCTAAACTAAATGAGATAAGCACCGAATGGGCCGATTCTATGAAATCGATAGAAAGAAAGGAGATAGGACCTCGTAAAACAGATATTAAAATCGACGCCTTGTTGTTAGCATGGAATCCTTTTTGGGTCTCATCAAATGGGGATCGAACTTCGGCAAGGTAACTATTTATGACTTACGTCAAATATGGAATTTTCTATTTACTCGCATGTATATTCATCTCATGCATCAATAATCGACAAGAAGAGCCTGAAACCTATTTTGGAGAAGAACCTCCAGGATTAACAGCTAAAGTCTTTGCACCTGGAATTGTTTCTAAAAAAGATCGATACGAATTTGGTTGCACCATGTCAAAGGATGGCCGTCACTTATTCTTTGGTGTAGACAATGATGGAAAAACCGAAATCTATTCGACGAGCTTTGATGGCAAAAAATGGTCAACACAGGTAAATTTATTTCCAGGAGATAGTTGCGGTTATAACGACCCCATGTTATCCATGGATGAAGAAAGACTATATTTTATTTCTAACCGCCCGTTAAAAAAAGGAGACCCTCCGAAGGATATTGACATATGGTACGTCGAGAGAGAGGATAAATCATGGTCTGACCCCATTAATGTAGGTCCGAATATCAACAATCATCTGGACCAGTATTATTGTTCGTTTACAAAGTCTGGTGATCTTTATTATTCCTCTAAGGATACATCCTATGATGCACCTAGGTACGCCTTTGATATATATAAATCAATTTATGAAGATGCCTCTTTTGGCTCTCCCACAAAACTCGCTTCTCAGATAAATTCACCACGATACGAAGCAGATGTTTTTGTCGCCCCAGATGAATCTTATCTTATTTTTTGTTCGATTAGAAAAAACGGTTTTGGAGAAGGAGATTTATATATAAGTTTCAAAAACCATGATAACGAATGGAGTGAAGCCATTTCCATGGGACCAAAAATTAATTCTGTAAATCATGAGTTATGTCCCTATGTCACAAGAGATGGAAAGTATTTATTTTATACCAGCAATAAGGACATTTATTGGGTCGGTGGTGAAATACTTGACAGTTTAAGAACTATTTCTTTGATGGATTAAATCCATTGTTGCATCTTCGTAAGGCGTTCTATAGATCTAAGAATAAATACGGTTAACGATTATGAAGAAAATATTGATGGCCTTCTTTTTGACTATTCTCCATTTCAATCTCTATAGTCAATGCTCAACAGTGAGCGTTCAAGTCTCCTCTTCGGACACCACTTATGTGCAATTATATCATGCCGGTTTTTTTAATATTCCTTCTGGATTTGATAATGTCTGCGATTGGGAGGTTAGATCTTTTTCTGGTGAGCTCATATTCGAGGAAACCACAGAAGGAAATGCTAATGAGCAATCTTTTGTTCTTTTTGATCATACTGTGCCTATAACGGATTCTATGTTTGCGAGTATTACTATTACTAATGAAACCGAGGGCATCATTTGTACGATGAAGGACACTTTATTTTGGGAGGAAATAGAGGTTCTTCCTGGTTCGTTTATTGGCAACTGGGCCGTTTTAAGCAGTAATGGAGGTGTAGAAGAGCAAATAACTTCTGCTGAAGATTTGGCTTTAAGCCAAATAAAAATATCCCCTAACCCCTCGTCAAACTTTTTCCAGATCACTGGTGTTCAAGACAAGTACCAAATGGCTATTTATGATATACATGGTAATCTTGTATGCGCTAAGCAACCAATGATTAATC
>JAHDBE010000001.1:40759-51576 GCA_020630555.1 Saprospiraceae bacterium | reverse complement strand
AAATTAGAGAACATTTGTACCAGTTAGGAGATTTTCCGCAATGTGACTTTTTTGTTGATTTTGGAAATTTTAAGAGATCTGAGCCTTCTTTTATCGTCCCTTTTTTAAAAGAGCTGATTGACTCAAATATTTGTCCTCTGATTTTTGGTTTAAACCATAAAGAAACCAACAGCGTTTTATCTCAACTTGAATTTCGTAAAAATGTTTGTGTAACGAATAGCATATGCAATTTTTCACGGAACATTACACCTTCGTCTATAGCTTATGGTATTTTGGCTCACCAAAAGCACTTATCAGAACATACAATTCTAAAGGAAAATCATATTGATTTAAAAAATTCTATTAACCTAGGTCGATTAAAATCGAATATTCAATCCGCCGAATCTGTTATCCGAAATGCATTAAGTTTGAGTTTTGATCTTAATTCTTTGAAAAGATCAGAAAACCCTTATAACTCTGCAGCCACACCTAATGGTCTTTTGACAGAGGAAGCCTGTATTCTTTCAAATTACGCTGGCTTAAATTCAGACTTAAAACTTATGTTTTATACTGGAATTGAAAATTCAGAACTCGAATCTCAAATATGCGCCGAGCTTATATGGTATTTTTTAAATGGAACATGCTCAAGAATTGATGAAAATCCATCGCAAAACGCCAATTCTTTTCAGGAAATTTTAATTGAAGCTGATTTATTTGATAATGGTTTAGTTTTTAAAAGAAGTAAATTGACGGGAAGGTATTGGATGCAAATCGAAGCAAATGACGAGTATTTAGCATGCTCAGAGGAGGAATTCTTTCAAATACGGGAAAATGTTATACCGGATAGAATATTAATGCACATCGCTGACTAATTCAATTTGGTCAGCAGATTTTCTAATCCAATTTTACGAGATCCTTTTAACAAGATCATACTATCACGCTCAAAAGAGCTCACATCGACATCGCTCCAATTATCGCGAAATATAAAATCTTTCGGGGCCTTATCCTTGATCTTTTGAAATTCTGGACCCACCAAAAATACTTGATCAAAACTACACTCCTCAATCAGATGTATTACGTCACAATGTGCCTCAAAAGAAAAATCGCCAAGTTCTAACATGTCTCCTAAAACCACAATCTTCTGTTTCGAATAATCTGAACTCGCAAAATTCTTGATGCTTGCACTCATACTCGAAGGATTCGCATTGTAAGCATCCATTACAATCACATAATCATTGAGTTTGACCAATTGACTTCTATTGTTAACGGGTTCATAAAGCTCCACGCCTTTATGAATACTATCATCCGTCAGTCCAAAATGCTTACCGATTGCACACGCTGCTAGTACATTAATTAGATTAAAATCACCGATTAAATTCGTTCTAATTTTTTTACCCTTCAAAACAAAGTCAAGAAAGGGCTTATTTTCAATTTCCTTAACCCGTTCATTCCCATATAAAACGACGTTCTTGTATTCGGATTCAAGGAACTTAAGTCTAGGATCTTGAACATTTAAAAAACATGTACCCTCTTTTTCATTCACATATCTGTAAAGTGCAGTCTTGGAGGAAAATATATTCTCCACACTTCCAAATCCCTCTAGATGAGCCTTTCCTATATTTGTCACAAGGCCTAAATCAGGATTAGCAATTTCGCATAAAAAGGCAATTTCACCGTTTCTATTTGCTCCCATTTCCACAATGAGCACATCCAGTTTTTCCATGTGTTTTAACAAAGTTAAGGGTACTCCGATGTGGTTATTTAAATTCCCTTCCGTATAAGCTACTTTTAATTCTTGGGATAATACACTAGCAATTAATTCTTTAGTCGTCGTTTTTCCATTTGAACCAGTAATTCCTATTACTGGATAGTTAAATGTATCTCGGTGATATCTAGCTAACTTCTGTAATGTCTTCAAAGTATCATCCACAAGAATTACTCGATGATCATCAATCTTTAATTCTTCAGACACCACAGCATACTTAGCCCCTTTTTCCAAGGCATTTAAAGCAAAGAGATTGCCATTAAAATTTGGACCAGATAAGGCGAAGAATATACAATCAGTGACATCTTTCCTACTGTCAATAGTAATCCCTGAGGAATCTAAGTATACCCTATGAAGTTCAGCTATAGTCATAAAAAAAGCCCTTGCAAAACACAAGGGCTAATATATATTGTTTATTAATATCTTATTTATATCGTCGCTTAATATTACGACCACCCTCATCAAACTTATTGCCACCAGAATCTTCGTTTCCTTCAGATCCGCCAACTCTAATCATAGCACATCTAAAACCTAAACTTCTATCAGACTTGTCTTCATCCTTAAATCGACGGGCACCTGGAGACAACCAAAATAAACGATCTGACCAACTTCCACCTTTGATAACACGAGCTTTATCGCTAATCAATGTCCATTCACCATATCCATATTTAACAAACTCTTCATTATCACCATCACGGTAGTTCTTTAAGTTGGCTTTTTTATAGTTTTCTCTATCTTCTACTTCTTCATCCGTTTGTGGTCTGTATTTTAATCGACCTAAACTATCTTTTTCTACTGGCTTACCTTCTTCATCAAGCTCTAACTGAAAAAACTGGTTACCTCTATAGGGATCTAAATCATGTCCATCTGAATCCGCTAAATCTAGACTCGTCATTGGTCTGTAAACATCTGCAGTCCATTCGTTAACATTTCCCGCCATGTTATAAAGTCCAAAATCATTTGGAAAGAATTGCTTAACTGGACCTGGACGCGAAGCTTTATCATTTAAGTTTCCTGCCATTCCCATATAATCCCCACGTCCTCTCTTAAAGTTAGCCAAGATTCTTCCTTGATTTTTGTTATGCTTTTGATATCTGGCCGTGTTTCCATTCCAAGGATAAATACGTCGGTCTGTGATTAACTCATCATTACTTGAAGCTTGATTACCCTGAAGAGCTAAAGCTGCATATTCCCACTCTGCTTCTGTAGGTAATCTATAGTCGGGAAGCACAATTCCATCTTCAAATTTCACAGCTCTTTCCGTTCCAGTAGTTGGATCTACTTTATTTTTTCTAACATTCCCTGTATACTGGCCAGCCAAATACGCGTCTGTATCAAAGTTTTCACTATCAATTTGGTCTGGACTTGGATTAAGAATTCCTCTTTCTATTAAGAGCATTTCATTTACCCTGTTAGATCGCCACTTACAGTATTCTGTGGCTTGAAGCCAATTTACCCCTACCACCGGATAATCATCATAAGATGGGTGTCTGAAGTATGTTTCTACAAGCGGTTCATTAAATGCTAATTCTTCTCTCCAACACAAAGTGTCCGGAAGTGCATCCAACCATACTTGAGGGTATGATTTATAGACGCGCTTAGTCCATTTTAAATATTCTCTCCAGTTATGGTTCGAAACTTCCGTTTCATCCATGTAGAAAGATGATACCGTCACCCTTCTTGGAACATTATTCCATTCGAAAGTAACATCTTGTTCGGTTAATCCCATGTTGAAAGTTCCACCTTCAACTAATACAAGATTAGGACCATTAATTTGTCCTTCGTAATCTAATTTTTCTATTCCACCCCATTCAGGGTCGTTAAATTTCCAACCTGTGGCTGTTGATCGGTTATCATCTCCTCCTCCACCGCAAGATGTTAATACTAAACTACTTACCGCTAGGAAAACTAAAAATTGAAAGAATTGCTTCATGATCCTTGTCATATTTTTTTTTAAAGGGACGTAAATATAATTAAAAAATTGTAGCTCAAAACCGATTTTTTTAAAGGTTCAAAAGCACTTAAAATCATCTAAATAAACTGAGACAATCATTGTATTTAGAGCGTTTTCGATAAATGTTGTCAAATTTAAACGCTATGCCTATTTCATGACTGCCTCCAGTACCGTTCGTTAACTCGGATACCGTATAATCATAGCTATAACCTATCTTCAAATATCCTACCGAAAATCCCGCAGAAACAATTATTGCATCTCCATTATTTCCCGCTTGTCTATACCAAAGTCCTGCAAAAAAATCCCTCAACCCTGTATACGCTCCAACATTTAACTGAGAGAAATCACCTTGTCGTATATACAGGACATTTGGTGTTATGAACGCAGCTAAAGCACGTTTATTGCGACTTAATTCAATTTGATATCCTCCATGTATACTGAATCTTACTGGTAATTTATCCTGAGATTGGATGGCACCGAGAAATGATTGATCTGGCGTATTTAAATGCTTTAAGCTTAGACCAACATAATAATTTGGGGTATACAACAAAAGGCCAGAAGAAATATCAATGTAGTTTTTGGTTAATCCTTCTGGTCTAGTTTCCGATGTGGGGATCGTCACACCTCCAGGAGTCATCGTTCCAAATCTTGGATCAAGTTGATCAAAGAAAATTAGTCTATCCCAATCTAATCTCAATTGTACCAATCCTGCTTCTATTCCCAGTTTTATCTGATGATCACCACGAAATTTAATTTCATAAGAGTAAAGACCCGACACCCTAGTTGTTCTTAGAGTTCCATCGCCAGCATCGTCTGACAATATTGTAGCTCCTAAACCACTATTTAATCTTGGAATAAATTGATCATAACTTACTGAGTAGGTTTCATAAACGTTTATACTTGGCCATTGATTTCGGTAATTCATCGACAAAAAAGATCCGTAAGTGGTTCCAGTGAAAGCCGGATTCAACTGTAAAGGAGCATTGTAAAACTGAGAATAAATTGGGTCCTGGCCAGTCACGTCTGTACCACCTAAACCAATCACAACTAGAATCACACTTATTATTTGTCTTGTCCGAGATATCATTGTTGTCTTTGTCTGGAATATATTTGTAAGGAAAAACAATACCTACAATACATTGTTTCCGTTAACGTTTGTATAACAAATTGCTAGCCAAGTCGCTCAATTAACGATCGAAAGTATGAAAATAGTCAGTCGAATACCCTTTTTCGTAGTTTATCTATTGCTTCCTACTATGTTTTACGCACAGGAGACAATTAAGATATCGGATTCATTCGAATGGAAAACAATGGAAGTTCAGCTAAACCCATTGTCTGAAGAGTTGACTGAAATTTTCGGTTCTGACAACAGCTACTTCAGTTATAAACATCCTGAGTTTCCGATCTATTCTACTAAATTTAAATTACCCTCTTTTGGTAGCCTTACGGCGAATGTTGACCAGGCTAATTTTGAAAATGTTGTATTAAAAAAATTAATTTCAGAGGAAGCCCTTGGAAATGAGTTGGTTTTTCATTTGGAAGTAGCCAAAGAGCGTAATGAATTTTATGGGCTGATCTCGTTTATCCCTTTCACTTACAACAACGGATCTCTTCAAGCTTTAAAAACATTCAGTTTAGATATAAAATTTACACCTAAGTCATTACCGATTAATAGAACAGTTGGGAATACGTATACCTCCAAATTATCTGATGGAAACAACTATAAAATCGCCATAAACACGACAGGTGTCCATCGGTTAGATTATGACTTTCTAAAAAATACACTTGGAATTTCTAATCTAGACAACATTGACCCTAGAAATATTGCCATTTTAGGAAATGGTGGTGGTCCATTGGCGGAAGCCAGCGAAATAGTCCGAATTGATGATTTAAAGGAATTACCAATTGTCGTAGTAGGTGAATCTGATGGAAGTTTTGACAATGGTGATTACATATTGTTTTATGGCGAAGAAGCAGATGTTTGGAGAATAGAGGAAAATCAGTATCGGTTCAAAAAGAACATTTACGATGAAAACAACTATTACTTCGTAAAAATCAAATCTTCTTCTGGTGTTCGAATGTCCACGACCACAAACCCGGGCATTGCTAATTATTCATCGAATTCGTCGGATTATTTGATTCGCTTTGAGGAGGATAAAAAGAATTTATTAGGAGAATATGGTTCTACACAGGGCTCCGGTCAGTTATGGTTTGGAGAAAATTTTAATGTTAATCGAGAACAAAATTTTTCGCCATTTTTCGTCATACCAGACTATGTGGATGGAACTGAAGTTGATGTAGACTTTTCATTTGCAGGAAGATCAGGGGCTGGTCATAGGGTTGAATTAATTATTGAAGATCAGATTTTTCAGAAAAGTATTTCTGTCGTCTCTACTGGTAATATAGAAGCACATTATGCCGCTTTAGCCAATATAAGCGAGAGTGTGGTGTTAAATAGCGGTAATCCTGAAGTTAGGGTTCGTTACCCTGAAAGTACGGATTTAACATCTGGTTGGCTGGATTATATCCAGATGGTTGCTAGAAGATCAGCCTACATGAATACCAACCAAGTATTCTTTCAGGATCAAAATAGTTTATCGTCAGACCTTTCTGAAATTATTGTAAGTAACACGACGGGAAACACCAGTTTTTGGGATATTACCGATCCTACAAACCCTAAAATAGTCGACGTAACTTCTCAAGGAAATCAATCCAGTTTTACTTATGATTCTTCGGATGAATTAAAACGATTTATAGGCTTTGAAAATTCTGGATATCTCACTCCGGAGGCAATAGGATTAATAGAGAATCAAAATATTCATGGTACCGACAACGTAGATCTGGCAATTATTTATCACCCAGACTTTGAGACAGAAATGAATCGTTTGGCAGACCATAGAGAAAGTCATGATAATTTTAACATAGCCCGAATTAACATCTTTGATTTATACAATGAATTTTCTTCTGGACGTATTGATCCAACTTCAATACGTGATTTTGCTAGAATGTTGTACAATAGAGGTGATCGATTTAAATATCTATTACTTTTTGGTGATGGATCGTATGATTATAAGGGGATCATGCCTGGTTTAGAGTTTCAAAGTTTTGTACCGGTTTATGAAACCAAAGAATCCTTGGATCCTATTGGTGGGTTTCCGACGGATGACTTTTATGGCCTACTGGATGAGTTTGAGGGTGACGATTTAAAAGGGATGTTAGATATTGGAGTTGGTCGAATACCTGTTAGAACATTGGCGGAAGCCAAAGCAGTCGTCGACAAAATTATTCATTACGACAGTGCGCCTGAAACCTTAGGAGAATGGCGAGTAAATATTGGGTTTACTGCCGATGACGAGGACAATAATATTCACTTAAATCAGGCTGAATCTGTGGCTTTAATGGTTCAGGAAGACCATGAGCTATTTAATCAGAAGAAAGTGTATTTTGATGCTTTTCTTCAAGAAGCTACGCCGGGTGGTCAGCGCTATCCTGATGCGAATGAAGCGCTAAACAACAATATTTTCAGAGGTGTTTTGGCATTAAATTATCTGGGGCACGGTGGTAATAAAGGATGGGCTCAGGAGCGTGTATTACAAACAAACGACATTGTTTCTTGGGAAAATTTTGACAAACAGACCTTATTAGTTACTGCTACCTGTTCGTTTACGGGATATGACGATCCAGGATTAACTTCGGCTGGAGAACTTGCGTTGTTTAATGAAAATGGTGGTGCAGTTGGACTTTTTTCTACAGTTAGGGCAGTGTACAGTTTTGAAAACAAGCGGCTTACTGAATCAGTATATGACACTTTATTTACTAGGGTTGATGGAGCTTACATGCCATTAGGTGAGGTTTTAAGAAGAGCAAAAAATCAAAACTGGCAGGATACGGCGAGAATTAATGCTCGAAAATTTACACTCATAGGTGATCCATCTATGACTTTGGCCATTCCTGAATATGAAGTGGTGACAACAGAAATTAACGGGGCTCCTTTTAATCCAATGAACCCGGACACCCTAAGTGCCTTGGAGAGAGTGCGCATTCGTGGTTTTATTGCAAACATTGACGGAAGTCCAAAAACTGATTTCAATGGAATCATTTATCCTACCTTATTCGATAAAGAATCAACCCTAGAGACTCTAAGCAATGATGAAAAGAGTTTTAAGAAACAATTTGGGGCGTATAAAAACATATTATTTAAAGGAGCTGCAACCGTGAGTAATGGGGAATTTGAATTTGAATTTGTAGTACCTAAGGATATAAATTATGCGTTCGGTAACGCAAAAATATCCTACTACGCAAGTGATGGTGTCGCTGAAGATGCCGCGGGGTATACAACGGACGTTATAGTAGGTGGCACTGACCCAAATGCTGCTACAGATGATTTAGGCCCTGAAATTACCCTGTTTATGAATGATGAAAAATTTGTTTACGGTGGCACAACCGACTCGAATCCGATTCTATTGGTAAAATTAAAGGATGATTTAGGAATTAATATCAGTGGAACAAGTATTGGACATGATTTAAGTGGAGAACTCGATGACGATTCTCAGCAAAGTTTCATCATGAACGAGTTTTATGAGGCCGATGTGGACGACTTTACTAGTGGTACAGCCCGTTACCCTTTAAAAGACCTTAGTCCAGGCTTGCATAAAATAAAGGTAAAAGCGTGGGATGTTTCCAATAATCTTTCGGAGGCCATAATTGAATTTCGAGTCTTAGAGGGTGGTCAAGAGGGTTTAAATAGAGTATTGAATTATCCAAATCCCTTTACGACGAATACATGTTTTCAATTTGAGCATGATTTACCAGGGTCTAATCTTGATATATTAGTTCAGATTTATACCCTTTCGGGAAAGTTAGTTAAGACAATTCAGCACACAGAATTTAGCGAAGGATTCAGAGTGGACAATGTCAAATGGGACGGTTTAGACGATTATGGATCAAAACTTGGAAAAGGCATCTATCTTTATAAAATAAAAGTGTTCTCTAGTGAGTTAAATCTAAGGCGAGAAAGCAACTTTGAAAAGCTTGCCATATTAAGATAAATCACTATATATTCTTACTTTTGTCAACTTAGACTACTACAAAACGCGATATGAAATCGAATATACTTTATGCGTGCTTGCTTTGGTGTTGTATGATTGCAATCTCACCAAATGCCAATGCACAAGCTTTTGATCCTGTAGCTGGATGTATTACAGACTCTAATGGTAACTGTTTACCGAATACTATTTTATCGGCTATGCCCTTCTTAAGAATTGTTCCAGATGCCCGGGCGGGTGCGATGGGAGACGCTGGATTAGCAACTTCTGTGGATCCTAATGCGCTTCATTTTAATGCCTCCAAACTGGCTTTTGTTGAGAACAACATAGGTTTATCGGCGACCTATACTCCTTGGCTAAGAGATTTAGGATTACAGGATGTGTATTTAACCTATTTAACAGGTTACAAGCAAATTGATGAGTTACAAACTTTAGGATTTGGTTTAAGATTCTTCTCCCTTGGTGAGATTAACTTTACAAATGCCCAAGGAGATCCGGTAGGATCTGGTCGACCAAGAGAAATGGAATTTTCTGTGGCATATGCCAGAAAGTTAGGTGAAAACTTCTCGGCCGGATTGACAGCAAAATATGTTTACTCTAATTTGGCATCTGGTCAAAATGTAGATGGAATCGAAATTAACTCTGCAAATGCTTTTGCTGCGGATTTTTCTTTAATGTGGAAAAAGCCTATGAACTTAGGTGGATACGAAAGTAATTTTGGGTTAGGTTTTGCGTTGACTAACATTGGTTCAAAGGTCACTTATACTCAAAATGTTGTTCGAGATTTCCTACCCATGAACATGGGCATAGGATCGGCTCTATCCATGAATTTGGATGATTACAACTCAATAACGTTTGCATTAGATATTAATAAGCTCGTCATTCCTACTCCTGTTCCTCCTTTTATATTAGATGAAAACGGAGTTCAGATAGATAATCCTCGCTACGATGAAGATGGAAACGGGTTTGCTGATTACCGTGAAAAATCTTTATTCTCTGGTTTATTAGGATCATTTAGTGATGCAGAAGGTGGTTTTAGTGAGGAAATGAAAGAATTAAACTATTCTTTTGGTATAGAGTATTGTTATGATAATCAGTTTGCTGTGCGTACAGGATATTATTACGAACATTTTGAAAAAGGTGATCGTAAGTTTTTAACTGTAGGTGTAGGATTGAAGTATAATGTATTTGGCTTAAACTTATCATACTTAGTACCGACCAATAATAGAAGAAATCCACTGGATAATACCCTAAGATTTACGTTAAACTTTGACTTGGACGCATATAGAAATAGAAATGCGGAATAAATAATTAAAAACAAAAAATTAAAGCCCGAATGTTAAATCATTCGGGCTTTTTTAATGTGTGCCTATAAGCCGGATTTTGTACCCGAAGGTTTCTATCATTTATCTAGGTGGACCTAAATCCACGCTTGCTGTCTACCCCTTCTTCGATCGAAATCATCAACGAGCAGTTGACTCGCATTAGCGAAAAGAATATACATGACATTGCAGCCCGCAAGGTTTATCACCATTATGTATTACTACATAATACCGTGAGCTCTTACCTCACACTTTCACCCTTACCTAAAAATAGGCGGTCTAGTCTCTGAGACACTATCTGTACCGAAAATTCGGCCCCACGTATTAAGTGGTACGGTGCTCTACGCTGTCCGGACTTTCCTCTGATTTCTCAGCGATAGAACGGCACATATCAAAGGTAAATATTAATTACTAGGAACTCACACAATGAATCATATTGCATTTTTTTATAATATGTAATTTCTCTAACTTAGAGGGTTAAATGACGAGTTATTAGCGATTTTCAGGCATACCGTAATACAGGAAAAATGAAGTATATTTTTATGCTTTGTCTTGTCTTATGTGTCTTTAGTCATTTCTTATTTTTCGGAATTCTATCCTCTCCACAAAATTTAATCAACAGGATACAAAATCAAATTTCAGAATTCGAATCTGTCTGTCAAGCTGATAAGGAGATAAGTTCAGTTAGTATAAATGACTTAAAAAGCCCTCCAGGAAGTTCGATTCTAAAAATTAAAAACCTTCCTGCGGCC
>JAHDBE010000001.1:0-40749 GCA_020630555.1 Saprospiraceae bacterium | reverse complement strand
GCGGCCTGGAACACATCCAATCCAGTAGACTATCCAAATTCTCAGGTGTCTGGAATTTATTGCAATACAAAGAGTTCTAATGGATTTATTGAGAGATTTCTTCCTGTTTACGATAATGATTCTGAAGAAATCTTGTCTGATGAAATTATTGGTCATTCAGAATTTACATTTAAGCGTCACCAAGACGGTCCGTTTCATTTAAATTATGACAATAGAAAGCTCTCCATATCCATAAAACAATATATTCCAGATCCTTGGAAATCGACCATATTCTCTTTCCTGTGTGCATTACTATTAATTAGTTTTCTTTTCCTCTTTTCGGATTGGTGTGCTAAACAAACTAATGGTTGGATCGCGCTATTTATAGGTTTTATTGCTGTTAGATTAGCGACAGCATTATTTTCGCAAAACAGCGTACTTAAAGACACCACCTTTTTTTCTGATTCCAATTATTTAAACTTAATCAATCCTACTTTAGGTGATTTTGTGTTAAACAGTCTGTTCTTTTTAATTTTCACTATTGGACTATCCAGATTTAGTTTTAAGAAAAAACCGACAGGTATAATCGGTACAAGTCTTACTCTAATTTTTATAAATCTAATGTTTTTAGAGTTTGTCAGCATATGCCAAGGTCTCGTCTTTAATACAGGTGTAAATTTGGACATTGATCTAATTCTTACTTTCGACAAATACAGTATCCTAGCTATTGTCTCTTTATTTCTTTTTGGTTTTGGGATCTTCTTAGCGAGTCATAGTTTACTGGGCTATAGCCAAAATTTAGATTTAAAAACAAAAATATGGTCACTAGGAATAAGTTTATTAATTAGTATTTTCTTATTAAGTATAGTCGAATTGAATTTGAATTCAATTCTCATACTTACATTTCTCAGCGCTTATTACCTATTATTTGATCTTTTCAGAGAAAAAAAACAGCCAGGTTTAATTTGGGCAATATGGTGGATAATGCTGTTCTCTGCCCTATTAAGCAGTCTTCTTTTCAGTTATAGTTTAAAAAAGAGAAACATTGACAGAGCACGTTTTCTTAATACTTTGTACTACCCTTTAGATCAAAATCAAAATACTGTCGTTTCAGGTTTTTTTGACCAACTTGATTCCTTGCCTACAACGAGACAAATCGGTTCGGGAGAATTACGTGCGGGTTTGGATAAAAATGATGTCCTGGACTACTTAAAAACAACAATTAATCAATTCGATTTAAATGAATTTAATCTAGGGCTAGAAATATATGATGGCCTTGGTAATTCGATATTCAGAAAAAACTTTCTTCCCAGAGGTTTATTGGATAAAAGTTTAAGCCAATCCGACCTACTTCAAGAAGATTTATACTATAACCCCTTTGAAGGGATGTATTTGAGACATTATACCGTCGTCAATGATAATTTCCCTCAAAACAGACTAGATTTTTATTACATACTAAGCAAGGAGGCATCAAACTCGAATTCGACATCACTTAGTTATTCAATATTTAAAAATGATATCGAATTAAGTAGTCATAAAGAAAGTCAATATTACCAAGATGCTGATCCGTTTAAATCACTAGATGAAGGAAATTATGTTATAGATGGAATTTCAATCTTAGTCAAAGAACCGGTACCGGGAACGAAGATCATTTCATCCGAAAAACTGGATAATCTATTAAAGCCTATTTCTTTGTTTTCGTTCATTTTTTGCCTTTTCGGGGCCAGTATGTTTTTAATGACTCTGCTAAACAACAAATTTGGTTTTCTTCATGAAGATTTAAGGCTCAAGTTAAAATCAGCCAATACTTTAAAAGGGAGAATTCAACTTGCATTTATACTACTGATTATATTCTCATTTCTTTTAATAGGATTCATAACAGTTTTTTATTTCAGTAATGTATTAACTCAAAGCGAAGAAAGACGAGTCGAAATCCAAATCGAAGCCATTAAAAACGACATTGAAGATCGAATCTCCGAGGCCATAGGTAATATTGATTCTCGTGTAATCGTCAATAATTCATTACGAACACTAAGCGAGGTTCACAATGCCGAATTTTCACTATTTAATCAGCACGGCGTTCTCGAGCGAAGTTTAAATTCCAATGCTAATCCTTTAATGGAATTTGAGGTGTTTCAGAGACTTAAACAAAATCCTCAACGCGTATATATCGATCAACATTCGGATCGACATTCGACAAGTTTCATTCCATTGTTAAGTCCAAATCTAAAGCCATATGCATTTTTAAAAGTGGATCATCAGACCTCAAACGTTGTTCAATCAAGAATTATAGATTTTATTAGTACAATTCTCAATGTATATGTTTTTCTATTTCTCTTAGCCGGTGCTATCGCTCTGAGTATAGCAGATTCCATTACGAGACCCCTTCAACGACTCGCTGAAAAAATAAAAACTCTGACACTCGGTCGTAAAAACGAAAAATTAGAGTGGCAAAGAAACGATGAAATTGGTGCCTTGATCGAGGAATATAATCGCATGATTTTGAAACTCGAAGAAAGCGCTACTGTTCTGGCTCGTACAGAAAGAGACACGGCTTGGAGAGAAATGGCTAAGCAAGTAGCCCACGAAATAAAAAACCCTCTAACTCCCATGAAGCTGAATGTCCAATATCTACAAAGAGCACTAGAGGCGGACCCGGACAGAGCTCAAGCAATGATTGGACGTGTGAGTCATACTCTTATCGAACAAATAGACAATCTCTCGAAAATTGCCAGTGAGTTTTCGCATTTCGCTAAAATGCCAATTGCTACTAATGAAAAAGTCATTCTTAATGAAATTGTTGAAAATGTTCATGACCTTTTCAGAAAACGTGAGGATATGGATATTCGGATGACTGAACCTATCGATGACATATATGTATTTGCAGATCGTGGCCAACTCATTCGAGTATTGACCAACTTAATCAAAAATGCCATTCAAGCCATTCCCGAAGATCGTCGGGGGCTAATCGAAGTAGATTTAAAAAAGGAAAATCAGCGCGCGTTTATCTCAGTTAAAGATAATGGACAAGGCATCCCTATTCAGATGCGAGATAAAGTATTTAGACCAAATTTCACCACTAAAAATTCTGGTACAGGATTAGGTTTAGCCATCTCAAGCAACATTATTGAATCCTTAGATGGACAAATTAGTTTTGTGAGTACCATCAATGAAGGTACGATCTTTACAATTGAACTTCCTTTAATGCGGCTTGAAGCCAATAAAGGGGACGACAATAATAGAGTAAGTTTAGATTAAGACATTAGGGCTTTACGCATCGTCTCTCCAATCTGGGCTGGTGATTCTACAACGTGTATTCCACAATCCGCCATTATTCTCATTTTGGCTTCAGCTGTGTCATCAGCACCGCCGATGATCGCTCCGGCATGTCCCATTGTTCTACCTTTTGGTGCAGTCTGGCCTGCAATAAACCCAACAACTGGTTTAGTCCCATTTTCCTTTACCCAGTGGGCTGCATCCGCCTCCATAGAACCACCTATTTCACCTATCATAATTATACCATCCGTATCAGGATCATTCATTAATAACTGAACAGCATCCTTTGTGGTAGTTCCTACAATCGGATCTCCCCCAATACCAATACAGGTTGATTGACCCATTCCTGCCTTTGTTACTTGATCTACTGCTTCATAAGTTAAAGTACCCGATCTCGAGACTATACCAATACGTCCAGGATTATGAATAAATCCAGGCATAATACCAACTTTAGCCTCTCCTGGAGTCATGACACCCGGGCAATTAGGTCCTACTAAACGGCAGTCAAAATTTTCAATATAAGCCTTAACTTTTACCATATCCTGAACCGGAATTCCTTCAGTGATACAAATAATAACTTTGATTCCTGCCTCTGCCGACTCCATTATAGCGTCACCAGCAAATTTTGGTGGCACAAAAATAATAGATGTATCCGCTTGAACTTTGGCGACAGCCTCCGAAACTGAATTAAATACAGGTTTTCCTAAATGTTCTTGTCCTCCTTTTCCTGGAGTAACCCCGCCCACAATGTTCGTTCCGTACTCAATCATTTGTCCTGCATGGAATGTTCCTTCTTTACCCGTAAATCCTTGCACGATAATTTTGGAATTCTTATTCACCAATACGCTCATAACCTATTTATTTTATTATGAAAACCTCTTCATTGTCTTTGTGCATGAAGTAGTTCTCCCTCGCAAATTTTTCAATATTATTTTCAAGTGATTCACGTTCTTTTTTTACCTCGACTAATTGTTCTTTTAGATCTTCTTTTCGTTCTTCCAAACTTGCCACAGTTTGTGACAATTTGTACTGTGCCATCAAGTTATGTCTTGAAAAGAAACACATCCATAATAAAAAGCCCAAAAGCGATAAACTGTATTTGTTTATCCATTGAGTCGAGACAATCGAACGGGTAGATTTCTTATTCTTATTTTTTGAACCCATGTCGTCGTAGTTTGTACAAAAATACGAATATTCTAGCCTCCCAAGAGTGCTTTTCCAGGATATACCGCCATATCTCCAAGGTCCTCCTCTATGCGAAGTAATTGGTTATATTTAGCAATTCTATCGCTTCTTGAAGCACTTCCTGTTTTAATTTGTCCCGTGTTCAGAGCCACTGCGAGATCAGCGATGGTGGTATCTTCAGTCTCACCGGATCTATGACTCATTACACTTGTAAATCCATTACGCGTAGCTAGATTTACGGCATCAATTGTTTCAGACAAACTACCAATTTGATTGACCTTAATTAAAATCGAATTCGCGGCTTCTGTGTCTATTCCTTTTTGTAATCTCTTCGTATTCGTTACAAAAAGATCATCCCCTACTAACTGAACATTTGAACCCATAGTTCTAGTCATATTTTGCCATCCTGACCAATCATCCTCATGTAATCCATCTTCGATAGAGAAAATAGGATATTTTTGAGTCCACTCAAGCCAGTAATTCACCATTTCATCACTGGTGAGTTTGTCTCCGGTAGATTGGTGAAAATGGTAAACTTTTTCCTCTTCATTATAGAACTCAGATGCCGCCGCATCCATAGCGATCAAAATGTCTTCACCCGGTTTATATCCTGCTTTTTCAATAGATTGTAATACTATTTCAATAGCTTCTTGATTTGACTTTATATTTGGCGCAAAGCCTCCCTCATCACCCACATTTGTGGAGTATCCTTTAGATTTAAGAACGGATTTTAGATTATGGAACACCTCTACTCCCATACGTAACGCTTCAGAAAACATATTTGCATTCATCGGCATTATCATGAATTCCTGAAAGTCGATGCTATTATCCGCATGTGATCCTCCATTCAAAATATTCATCATTGGCACTGGAAGTAAATGTGCATTAACTCCGCCAATGTATCTATATAATTCTTGTCCTGATTCTTGAGCAGCTGCTTTGGCGACAGCCAAAGAAACACCTAAAATGGCATTAGCCCCAAGATTCGCTTTATTTTCTGTACCATCTAAATCGAGCATGAGCTGATCAATATAAATCTGATCCATCACATCTTCACCGATAATCGCTTGACGAATTTTATCCTCAACATTTTCACAGGCCTTCACAACACCTTTGCCCATGTAAACAGAGGCATCTCCATCACGCAATTCGACGGCTTCATACTTACCCGTACTTGCACCAGAAGGCACGGCCGCCCGACCTATATAGCCATTTTCGGTTAATACTTCGACCTCGACAGTAGGGTTTCCTCTAGAGTCTAAAATCTGTCTTGCAAGAACATCGATTATTTCGCTCATGCCTTATTTTCTTTTATTTCAGTAATAAATTGGTCAAACAAATATCTAGAATCATGCGGACCAGGACATGCTTCTGGGTGATATTGCACAGAAAAAGCAGGATATTGTTTCGACCTAATCCCTTCGATTGTATTGTCATTTAAATTAACATGAGTTATTTCAACAATATCCTCATGTGCTTTAATGGATTCTGGGCTTACGCCAAAACCATGATTTTGGCTGGTAATCTCACATTTAGAGGTCTCCAAGTTTTTGACTGGATGATTTATTCCTCTATGTCCATGATGCATTTTATATGTATCTATACCTAGGGCCAAACAAAGCAACTGATGACCCAGACAAATTCCGAACAAAGGCTTTTTTAAAGCTAATATTTCGCGAATTGTACTGATGGCATAATCCATACTCGCTGGATCTCCAGGGCCATTTGACAGAAAGTACCCATCAGGATCAAACGACTTCAAATCTTCTAAAGAACTTTTAGCGGGAAACACCTTTACATAAGCCCCCCTGTCGACAAAACACTGCACGATGTTTCGCTTTGTACCAAAATCTAATACAGATATTCTCACCTCTGAATTTTCATCACCCACTGTGTATGCCTCATCAGTACTCACTTTAGAGGCTAATTCTAGACCCTCCATATTTGGTACCTTGGAAAGTGCCTCCTTCAGTTCAGTTATATCCGAAATCTCCGATGAGATTATGCAATTCATAGCTCCTTTGTCACGTATCCTCTTGACAATTGCGCGTGTATCGACATCACCTATAGCGACAAGGTTTTCATTTTCGAAGTACTCTTGAATTCCTTGGTCAGCAAGTGGTCTAGAATAATTATCATTAAAGTTTTTACAAATGAAACCAGCTATTTGCACACGCTCTGATTGGGTATCTAAATCCTTGGTTCCATAATTACCAATATGAGCATTAGTGGCTACCAAAATCTGACCAAAATAAGAGGGATCAGTAAAAACTTCTTGGTATCCTGTCATGCCGGTATTAAAACAAATTTCACCAGTAGCGGTTCCTGTTTTCCCAGCCGCTGTACCTTCATAGAAGGTTCCGTCTTCAAGAAGTAAATATGCTTTTTTCATACAGATTGGAGTTAGACAAATATAATTTTTGCAAATATAATACGGTATAGACAAAAAAAGGCGAGCTTCTTACATGAAACTCGCCTCTTTGTATCATTTGAATGTAATCTATTCTTCTTCGTTATTTGCAACCGTAGATGCCGCAGCAGCTGCCGTACTTGATTTTCCAGCTCCTTTTCTTCTACGTCGTCTACTTGAACTTGGCTTAGCAGTCTTTGTCATAGTCTCATTAAAGTCTACAAACTCAATCATTGCTGTTTGTGCACCATCACCTAGCCTAAAACCAGTTTTGATAATTCTCAAGTATCCTCCGGGTCTATCTCCTACTTTGTCCGCAATAGTTCCAAATAGTTCTTTGGTCGCATCTTTATTCTGTAAATAACTAAAGACAACTCTCCTAGAATGAGTCGTGTTATCTTTTGATTTAGTTACAAGAGGCTCTAAATAAACCCTAAGTGATTTGGCTTTCGCCAATGTTGTATTAATTCTCTTATGAGTAATTAATGCTATAGCTAGGTTTTTTAATAAGGCTTTTCTATGCCCTTTTTTACGACCTAAATGGTTTACTTTTTTACCGTGTCTCATGAGTAAAAGTTTTACGTGGCATCACAAATATCAGTAGCATTTATGGCTTTAGCTTTTGACTGACATTGTTAATACAGTTTTAAAATTATCCGACCATTGGTCGAGCCATAACGATTTTTATTCTTCGTCCAACTTGTATTTAGACAAGTCCATTCCAAAGGTCAAACCTTTGTTTTGGAGTAATTCTTCGATTTCCACTAACGACTTCTTACCAAAGTTTCTAAACTTCAATAATTCGTGCATGTCATACTTAACCATTTCTCCTAAGGAGTTAATCTTGGCTGCTTTCAGACAATTATAGGCTCGAACTGATAGATCTAAATCTTCTAAAGAGGTCTTTAATAACTTACGCATATGCAAGATGTGCTCATCTACGATATTGTCTTCTCTACTAGATGCATCATCAAATGTTATCTTTTCATCCGTGATTAGCATCAAGTGCTGAATTAAAATTCTAGACGCTTCTTTAACTGCCTCCTCTGGGTGAATAGTACCATCCGTTTCTACTTCTAAATTCAATTTCTCATAATCCGTTCTTTGACCAACACGCGTACTATCTATTTTATAGGCCACCTTCTTTATTGGTGTATATATAGCATCTACAGGAATTACACCAATAGGTGCATCTTTAGGAAGGTTCTCATCTGCTGGAACATACCCTCTACCTTTAGTAATCGTCAACTCTATCTCCAAATTTACCGTAGTATCCATACGACAGATTAAAAGATCAGGATTCATAATCTTAAAGACATTGGTATGTGCTTCGATATCACCTGCTGTGAATTCCTCCTTACCAGAAATTGTTAAGTATACTTTTTCTGAAGTCGACTCTTCATCCGCATTCATAGGTTTAATCCTTACCTGCTTGAAGTTTAGGATAATGTCTACAACATCCTCTACAACACCTTTAATTGTGGCAAATTCATGATCTACTCCCGCTATTCTGACCGCACTTACAGCATATCCTTCTAGTGAGGAAAGTAAAACTCTTCGTAAAGAGTTACCAATAGTCTGTCCAAAGCCGGGTTCTAATGGTCTGAATTCAAAAGTACCGTGAAAGTCGTTTGCTTTCTGTAAAACAATTTTATCCGGCTTTTGAAAATTTAAAATGCTCATTAGCGTAGAAATTAGAAGTTTATAAAAGAGTTATAAAACAAGGAAAGGCTGTCTCATCAGACAGCCTGTATTTCTTACTTAGAATACAATTCAACAATTAATTGTTCATTGATATTCTCTGGTATTGTTTCGCGTTCAGGAAAGTTAAGAAATGTTCCTTCCATTCTGTCAGGATTCCATTCTAACCATGCCCATTTACGAACATCACTTTTATTGGCAATACTATTTACAATCACCTCGTTAGCCTGAGATTTTCCTCTTACAGAAATCACGTCACCTGGCTTCAAAGATGATGATGGAACATTAGTCACCACACCATTCACCAAGATATGCTTATGAGAAACCAATTGTCTTGCACCGCGTCTTGTTGGAGCAATACCCAGTCTATATACTGTATTATCCAATCTAGACTCCAAAAGCTGCAATAGAACTTCACCAGTAACACCTTTTTTACTTGTTGCTTTCTTAAAAGTATTTCTAAACTGACGTTCTAATACACCATAAGTATATTTTGCCTTTTGCTTCTCCATAAGTTGAAGAGCATAATCCGACTTTTGTTTTCTTCTTTTACCTGTTCCATGTTGGCCAGGAGGATATTTTCTTTTCTCAAAGGCTTTATCTACACCGAAGATTGCTTCTCCGAATGCTCTTGCTTTTTTCGTTTTTGGTCCAATGTATCTTGCCATAGTATATTATACTCTACGTTTTTTAGGTGGACGACAACCATTATGAGGAATTGGTGTCACATCCTTAATTCTAGTCACCTTAATACCTGAAGCATCGATAGCTCGTATTGCGGCTTCTCTACCAGCGCCAGGTCCTTTGACAAAAACCTCACAATACTTCATTCCAGCTTCATGTGCTTTTACAGCCGCATCCGAAGCAGCTATTTGAGCAGCGTATGGCGTATTCTTTTTAGAACCTCTGAATCCCGCTTTACCAGCTGTACCCCAAGAGATTACTTGCCCTTGCTTATTAGTAATAGAAACAATAATGTTGTTAAAGCTGGCTTTAATATATGCGTAGCCTTCCGCTTCGACGACAATTTTACTTTTCTTCGCTTTTCTTGCCTTTGCCATACTAATTATTATTTAGTCGCTTTTTTCTTGTTAGCAACAGTTTTTCTCTTTCCTTTACGCGTTCTGGCGTTCGTTTGAGTTCTTTGTCCTCTTAGAGGTAATCCTTTTCTGTGACGTAATCCTCTATAACAACCAATATCCATCAATCTCTTGATGTTGGTTTGTACTTCAGATCTCAATTCACCTTCCACTTTGTACTCATTTTGAACCATTCCAGAAAGAACTTTCACATTCTCATCTGTCCAATCTTGTACTTTGGTGTTGTGATCAATTCCAGCTTTGTCTAACATTTCAGCAGCACGACTATCACCGATACCGAAAATGTAGGTCAAACTGACAACTCCTCTTTTATTTCTGGGTAAATCTACCCCTGCTATCCTAGCCATACGTGTAAATTATCCTTGTCTTTGTTTGAATTTGGGATTCTTCTTATTAATAATATATAGCTTCCCTTTACGTCTCACAATCTTGCAATCCGCTGATCTCTTTTTTATAGATGCCCGAACTTTCATAACTATTTATATCTATATGTTATTCTACCTCTTGATAAATCGTATGGTGACATTTCAACCGCAACTTTGTCTCCTGGAAGTATGCGGATGTAATTCATACGCATCTTTCCTGAAATCGTAGCTACGATCAAATGATCGTTTTCAAGACGAACCCTAAACATCGCATTTGATAACGCCTCTTCAATGATTCCATCCTGTTTTATTAAGTCTTGTTTCGCCATATCGAAAAATCGGAGTGCAAATATCTAACTTTTTAGCGGAATTTCCATCAATTCCACGTTATTTTTAATTGCTTCTTCTAAATAACTGTGATTGGATAATATTTCCGTTTTATCATCCAATAGTGCTACAGTATGCTCGTAATGAGCAGAAGGTTTTCGGTCCTTTGATATGATTGTCCAACCATCATCTGATTGCCTTACATCTTTAGTGCCTAAGTTCACCATCGGTTCAATCGCGATTACCAATCCAGATTTAAGTACGGGTCCTCTTCCTCTCCTACCGTAATTAGGAACTTGCGGCTCTTCATGAAGGTTTTGACCTATTCCGTGACCAACCAGTTCTCTAACAACACCATAACCGTGTACTTTTTCCGCATATTGCTGAACGGCATACCCTATATCACCAATTCTATTTCCTACTCTAGCTGCCTCGATACCTTTGTATAAAGACGTTTTTGTAACAGATAAAAGTTCTAATGTTTCTGCTTCTATCTCTCCAATAGCAAAAGTATACGCCGCATCTCCATAAAACCCATTTTTGAAAACACCACAGTCAATACTAACAATATCTCCATCCTGGAACTCTCTTTCTGTAGGAATCCCATGAACTACCCCTTCGTTAGGTGATACACACAAGGTGGCCGGAAAACCATTGTATCCCTTAAAGCCAGGAATTGCATCGTTATCACGAATTAATTCTTCACACTTAGCATCAATATCTTTTCCTTTAGCACCTGGTTTTAATAAACTTCCGGCTAAAGCCAATGATTTAGACACGAGTAAACAGCTCTCTCGAATGTACTCGATTTCTTCTGGTGTCTTATAAAAAATCATGGAATGAACAGGCCTACATGCCTGCACCAATAGTTTGCATACCACTACGCCCTTTCAATCTCCCTGACTTCACCAAACCGTCGTACTTTCTAGCCAAAAGATATCCTTCAACCATTTGAAGAGTATCTAATACCACTGCAACAAGAATGAGCAATGAGGTACCTCCAAAGAATATTGCGAATGCTTGGTTTACCCCAAATGCATATACTATCGCTGGGAATATTGAAATCAACCCAAGGAAAATAGATCCCGGTAATGTAACTCGCGTAGTCAAAGAATCAATAAACTCTTGTGTCGGAGCGCCTGGTTTAACACCTGGAATGAAAGCATTTTGCCTTTTTAAATACTCTGCGTATTGTTTAGGATTTACAAGAAGTGCCGTATACACATAAGTAAATATAACTACCAGAATGAAAAACACAATATTGTACGGTAATGAGCCCCAATCTGTAAAAGCCATCATGAAATCACTCGGTTGTCCATTACTAGTCCATGTCGCTATCTGACCAGGTAAGAACATAATAGCTTGCGCAAAAATAATAGGCATAACTCCAGACGCATTAACTTTTAAAGGTATATAATCTCTAGCCCCTGCAACAGGAATGTTACCTGCCGTTCTACCAACCATTCTTTTAGCGAATTGAATAGGAATTTTTCTTACACCTTGCACAACCAATACTGAAACCATTATAACCAAGAAGAACATAGCAATCTCAAGGATCAAAACAAACAAACCATTATCATTTAACTGAGTCTGGACTTCTGCCGCAAATGCTCTCGGTAGAGTGGCAATAATTCCTGCCATAATAAGCAAAGAAATACCATTTCCAATTCCTCGATCCGTAATCTTTTCACCTAACCACATACAAACAATGGTTCCTGAAGATAAAATGATCATGTTACTTAACCAGAAAATAGTTGGGCTAACAGAAGGATCAATCGCTCCTGGCTGTTGCGAAATATAAGTTAAGTAACCACCTCCTTGAACAAGTGTTATGAGTACCGTTAAAAATCTAGTAATCTGAGTAATCTTCTTTCGACCAGATTCCCCTTCTTTCTGCTGAAGTTTTTGAAAATAAGGAACAGCAAAACCCAATAACTGAATGATGATCGACGCTGTAATGTAAGGCATGATACCAAGAGCAAAAATCGCCGCTTGACCGAACGCACCACCCGTAAACATGTTGATCAAACCCATCAATGAGTTATCACCCGCATTTGATATTTCCAAAGCTGAAGAATTGACACCTGGTAAAACAATCCAAGAGCCCACTCTAAATACAGCTAAAATAAAAAGTGTAAAGAGGATCCGATTTCTCAGTTCCTCTATTTTCCAAATATTCTTTAAAGTCTCGATAAACTTATTCATCGCAATTATTATACAAGATTAATAGAACCACCAACACCTTCAATTTTCGACTTTGCGCTTTCCGAACATGCATGAGCCGAAACTGTTACTTTGGCACTAATATCGCCATTTCCTAGAACCTTAATCTTATCTCCTTTCTTTATAATACCGTTAGAGTATAAAGAAGCATGATCAATTGTAGACAAACCGAATTTTTCATGGATTTCTTGTAGTCTTGCTACATTGATAGCCACGTACTCCACTCTGTTAATATTCTTGAATCCACGTTTAGGTAAACGCATTTGAAGTGGCATTTGACCACCTTCAAAATTTCTCTTTTTGCTCCATCCCGAACGAGATTTTGCACCTTTATGTCCTCTTGTAGAAGTACCACCATAACCAGAACCTTGTCCTCGTGCGATCCTTCTTTTTGACTTCGTTGATCCTTTAGCAGGAGTTAAATTATGTAATCCCATAATTACTTTCTTTAAAAAGAGTTTATCCCTCTTCTACTTTTACCAAATGATTGACCTTTCTAATCATCCCCATAACCTGAGGCGAAACCTCTTTTTCAACGGTATGATTTATTTTACGCAGACCGAGAGCCTTTAAAGTGTCTTTTTGACGCTTTGGTCGATCTATGCTGCTCTTAACCTGTGTTACTTTGATCTTTGCCATTGTGATTTATTTTATCCCTCGAATAATTTTTCGAGTGTTATTCCTCTTTGTCTTGCCACATCATGAGGGCTTCTAAGTCTCTTTAGTGCATCCACAGTCGCTTTAACCACATTATGCGGATTCGAAGAACCTTGCGACTTAGCAAGAACATTCTGAACACCACCAATTTCCAAAACAGCTCTCATGGCCCCACCGGCAATTACACCTGTACCATCAGAAGCTGGCTTGATTAAAACCTTTCCTGCTCCGTACTTACCTTTTTGCTCGTGTGGAATAGTGCCATTTAATATTGGAAACTTAACAAGATTCTTTTTGGCATCATCCACTGCTTTTGCAATGCATTGTTGCACGTCTCTTGCTTTGCCCATACCATAACCAACCATACCTTTCCCATCTCCTACAACAACTAGTGCAGAAAAACTAAACGTACGACCACCTTTTGTTACTTTGGCAACACGGTTAAGTGAAACCATTTTTTCTTTTAATTCAGAAGCCTCTGTAGGCTTGATTCTGTCTTGATTTTTAGCCATCATTTAATTTTTTAGAGTTGTAAACCTCCTTCTCTGGCACCTTCAGCCAAAGCTTTTACTCGTCCATGATATAGGTATCCACCTCTGTCAAACTTGACAGATTCGATGTTGTGTCCTTTTGCTTTTTCTGCAATCATTTTACCTACTTCTGTAGCTACAGATTGCTTGTTTTCGCCATTCACTCCGACTGAAGAAGCGCTCGCAATAGTAACACCATCTACGTCATTTATAAGTTGACAATAGATTGCTTTATTACTTCTGAAAACCGATAATCTCGGAACACTAGCTGTTCCAGATATTTTCTTTCTGATTCGGTAATGAATTCTTTTTCTTCTTGAAACTTTACTTGCCATGACACGATTATTTAGCAGCAGTTTTACCAGCTTTTCTTCTTAATATCTCATCAGAATATTTAATCCCTTTACCTTTGTAAGGCTCAGGTTTTCTGAAAGATCTGATTTTGGCAGCAACCTGACCAATTAACTGTTTGTCTATACATTCCAATGTAATCTTAGGCGGATTACCTTTTTCCATTGCGGTAGTCACACTAATCTCGTCTGGAATATAAAACATAATAGGATGTGAATATCCAACACTTAGTTCAAGCAGATTACCAGTATTGCTACATCTGTATCCCACCCCAACGAGTTCTAATTCTTTTTTATACCCTTCTGATACGCCTGTTATCATATTCGCGATAAGCGAACGATATAAACCGTGCATAGATTTATGTCTCTTGCTTTCAGATGGACGAGAAACAGTCAATACGCCATCTTCTATTCCAACAGATAAATCTCCGTCAATTTGTTGAGTTAACTCTCCTTTAGGTCCTTTAACCTTAACGACATTTCCTTCTGCAACATCAACAGTCACACCAGAAGGTAAATCAATAGGAGCTTTGCCAATTCTAGACATAACAATAGTTCTTTAATAATTAATAGACGTAACAAATTACCTCTCCACCAACGTTCTCTTTTCTGGCCTGCTTGTCTGTCATTACACCTTTAGATGTAGAAACAATCGCCACACCGAGTCCGTTGATTACTCTTGGAAGCTCGTCAACAGATGAGTACTTTCTCAAACCTGGACGACTTACTCTTCCCATTTTCCGAATAATCGGCTCTTTCGTTGCCTTATCATATTTCAATGCAATGCTGATTACACCTTGCTTACCAGCACTATCATCGAATCTATATTTATGAATAAAACCTTGATCGTATAAAATCTCAGTGATACTCTTTTTCATTTTAGAAGACGGAATCTCAACAACTCGATGCCTCGCTTGCATCGCATTTCTAATTCTCGTCAAATAATCAGCTATCGGATCTGTAGTAGCCATAATTACTTTTTAATCTATTTTACCAACTTGCTTTAGTTACACCAGGAATCTTACCTTCCAAAGCCATTTTTCTAAACGTTACACGATTGATTCCAAATTTACGCATGTACCCTTTCGGTCTACCGGTTAATTTACATCTATTGTGCATTCTTACTGAAGAAGAGTTTTTAGGTAACTTATCTAAAGCTTCCCAATCACCTGCTTCTTTTAACTTTTTTCGCAAGTCTGCATATTTAGCCACCATTTTGGCTCTTTTTATTTCTCTTGCTATGATTGCTTTTCTAGCCATAACACTTAGTTTCTTTGATTTTTGAATGGCATTCCAAATCCCTTTAATAAAGCCAAAGCTTCTGCATCTGTTTTAGCTGTAGTAACAAACGTGATATCTAAACCAGTAATCTTTGGAATTTTATCAATATTAATTTCTGGGAAGATAATCTGCTCTTTTATTCCCATAGTGTAGTTACCACGACCGTCGAAACTTTTGTCATTTATTCCTCTAAAGTCACGGACCCTTGGTAAAGCCACGGACACCAGACGGTCAAGAAATTCGTACATTTTTGTTCTTCTTAAAGTCACTCTTGACCCAATCGTCATCCCTTCTCTTAACTTAAAGTTCGAAACTGATTTGGATGCCTTTGTAGGGACAGCTTTTTGACCTGCGATCACTGTCATTTGTCCAAGTGCATGCTCTACAAGTTTCTTGTCTTGAGTGGCACCACCGACACCTTGGTTAATACAAATTTTAACCAACTTCGGCACTTCCATGCTCGACTTATATTCAAATTGCTCTTTTAACGAAGGAACAATCTCCTCTTTATAGGTCTTTTGTAATCTTGGTGTATAACTCATTACTTAATGATTTCTCCTGATTTAACAGAGTATCTTTCTAATTTACCATCAACTTCTTTTCTTCCAACTCTAGTAGCATTCCCACTTTTAGGATCAACTAACATTAAGTTGGAGATGTGAATCGATGTACTAATCTCACTGATACCTCCTGGATTTTCATTCGTTGGTTTTTGATGTTTTTTCATCACATTCACGCCTTCAACAACAGCTCTATTTTTGTGAGGAAAAATTTCTAAAACGTCTCCTTCAGTACCTTTATAAGACCCTGCAATAACTTTTACTTTATCGCCTTTTTTGATCTTTAATTTTGGTGTATATCGATTATTTGCCATAGCAATTCGTATTTATAATTATTAAAGAACCTCTGGGGCCAATGAAACAATTCTCATATAATCTCTATCACGTAATTCTCTCGCGACAGGTCCAAATATCCTTGTCCCTCTAGGCTCACCAGCCGCATTCAAAAGAACTACAGCGTTATCGTCAAAACGGATATACGATCCATCCTTCCTTTTGATCTCTTTTTTAGTTCTTACAATAACCGCTTTGGATACTGTTCCTTTTTTGAGACCACCTGGAGAAGCATCTTTAACAGTCACAACAATCTCATCTCCAACATGCGCATACCTTCTCTTCGACCCACCTAATACGCGAATACATAGGACCTCCTTGGCTCCACTATTATCCGCTACCTGTAATCTACTTTCTTGCTGAATCATCTTACGCTTTTTTTGTAATGCTTACTTGGCTTTTTCAATAATCTCGACTAATCTCCATCTTTTCTTAGCACTTAATGGTCGAGATTCGATTATTCTAACAGTATCTCCGGTATTACATTCGTTATTTTCGTCATGAGCCATAAACTTCTTTGACTTCTTTACGAATTTTCCGTAAATCGGGTGCTTTATCTTTCGTTCAACAGAAACGGTAATAGACTTATCCATTTTGTTGCTTACAACGATTCCAATTCGTTGCTTTTTAAGTACTACTTTATTTTCTGTCATTCCTATTATTTATTCTTTCTTCTTGAACGAATTTTAGTTCTTTTAGACAACTGCTCTGCATTCATTTCACTTATTTCTCTTCTTCGCGATTCAGTTTTTAATCGAGCAATGTCTCTTCTCATCTCACGCAACATTAAAGGGTTTTCTAATCCCTTGATCGCATGATCAAATTTTAGCTTCTTATACTGACTTTGTGTTTCAGCCAATTCATTAGCTAAATCCTCTGTAGAGAACTCTTGTAACTTTAAATATTTTTCAGTTGCCATAATCCTTAACTAATTCGTGATTATTCTACGTAATCTCGTCTTACGACGGTTTTTGTTAACACTGGTAATTTTTGAGCCGCTAATCTCAAGGCTTCTTTTGCCGTTTCAAATGGAACACCATCCATTTCAAACAAGATTCTTCCTGGCTTCACGACAGCTACATAGTGATCTAACGCTCCTTTACCCTTACCCATCCTTACCTCTAAAGGCTTAGATGTAATTGGTTTATCTGGGAAAATTCGGATCCAAACCTTTCCTTCCCTCTTCATGTATCGCGTCATCGCAATACGAGCTGCCTCAATCTGTCGGTTTGTAATTCTACCAGATTCCATCGTTTTCAATCCAAAAGAACCGAAGGAAATGGTACTTCCTCTATGGGCAAGTCCATTAACTCTTCCCTTTTGCATTTTTCTATACTTCGTTCTTTTCGGCTGTAACATATCTTTTTATTTAAGGCATACCTCCCTCAAAAAGTGGGGCAAAGGTACACATTTCTTTTCTTATTTACGTCGATCTCTTTGGCGTCTACCAGATCGTTTTTTCTCCACCCCTACATTTGGCGAAAGATCTCTTTTTCCTAATACCTCTCCTTTACAAATCCAGACTTTCACACCTATTTTACCATATACCGTTAAAGCTTCTTTTAAAGAGTAATCGATATCTGCACGGAAGGTATGAAGTGGCGTTCGTCCATCTTTGAATTCTTCAGATCGAGCCATCTCAGCACCATTCAATCTACCAGAAACTCTAACCTTGATCCCTTCTGCTCCAGCTCTCATTGTACTTGAAATAGCCATTTTAATAGCACGACGGAAATTTATTCTCGCTTCCAATTGCTTAGCAATAGACTCAGCCACAATATTTGCATCTAACTCTGGCTTACGAATCTCGATGATGTTAATTTGAACATCTGTACCACTCACCTTCTTTAACTCTTCTCTAATTCTATCTACTTCAGAACCACCTTTTCCTATAATAATACCAGGACGAGATGTATGAACTGTTACAGTAATTCTTTTCAAAGTTCGTTCAATCACAATTCTGGCTATCCCGCCTTTGTGAATCCTGGCATGTAAGTAGTTTCTGATCTTCTCATCTCCTACAACTTTTGAAGCAAAGTCTTTGCCTCCATACCAGTTAGAATCCCATCCTTTGATGATTCCTAATCTATTGCCAATTGGATTTGTCTTTTGACCCATTTATCAATTGTTTATGCTATTATTCTTCAGTTTCAGTTTCAACTTCCGTAGTTTCTGGCTCATCTATTGGAACCCTGTTTTCCACTACTACAGTTAAATGACTTGTGTGCTTTCTTATTCTATGGGCACGTCCATGTGGCGCTGGTCGAAATCTTTTCAACATTGTGCCTTCATCTGAGAAAATTCTTTTAACAATCAAATCATGATCATCAGCACTGAAGGCTAAGTCCGATTTGTTTTCCCAATTTGAAATGGCAGATAAAAGTGCTTTCTCAGCCCAAATAGCCGCTTCATTTTTTGTAAATCTTAGGATATTTAATGCCTCTTCAACTGGCTTACCCTTAATATTTCCAATAACGAACCGCATTTTTCTGGCGGATAACCCACAATTTCTCAGTTTCGCTACAGCTTCCATTTTATAAGAATTTAATAGTTCTTTTCTTTTTACTTTCTATTTCCAGAGTGTCCTTTGAAGGTACGTGTAGGAGCAAATTCTCCTAACTTGTGCCCCACCATATTCTCTGTCACAAATACTGGAATAAAACTTTTTCCATTATGCACAGCTATTGTTTTTCCCACCATGCCTGGAAAGATCATAGAAGATCTTGACCAAGTTTTAATCACCGTTTTTTTACCTGTCTCATCTGCTTTTTGAATCTTCTTAAGCAGTTTGTGATACACGTAAGGTCCTTTTTTTAATGATCTAGCCATGTCTTTTATTTATTACTTTCTAGATTTTTTCTTTCTCTTAGAAATAATCAATTGAGTTGAATATTTCTTGTTATTTCTTGTCTTCTGTCCTTTGGCCATGACACCAGTTCTAGATCTTGGATGACCTCCTGATGCTCTACCTTCACCACCACCCATTGGGTGATCCACAGGGTTCATCGCTACACCTCTAACTCTAGGTCTCTTCCCTTTCCATCTATTTCTACCAGCTTTACCGATAACCTCTAACTGATGATCCGGATTAGAAGTAGCCCCAATTGTCGCTTTACATGAACTCAATATTCTTCTCACTTCACCTGAAGGGAGTTTGACAATAGAATACTTTCCCTCTGTTCCTACAAGAATACCATTAGTTCCAGCACTTCTAGCCAATGCAGCACCTCTTCCTGGAGTCATCTCAATCGCATGAATCGCCGTACCAGTAGGTATATCAGAAAGATAGAGTGAGTTTCCAACAGTCGGCTCAGATCCTTTTCCAGATTGTACCGTATCTCCTACATTGAGTCCGTTTGGAGCGATGATATATCTTTTTTCCCCATCCGTATACTCAACTAAGGCTATGAATGCAGATCTATTCGGATCGTACTCTATGGTCTTAACTGTGGCCACCATGCCCTCTTTATTACGCTTAAAATCAACAATTCTATAGCGTCTCTTATGACCTCCACCGATATTTCTAACGGTCATTTTCCCATCGTGGTTACGACCACCAGACTTGTGAAGTTTCGCAAGTAAACTTTTTTCTGGTTTGTTGGTAGTAATCGCACTGTAGTCAAGCGCAACTCTGTGTCTTGTACCAGGTGATGTAGGTTTTAATTTTCTTACTGCCATGATCTTGTACTTTTAAAAAGTATCTTATAATTCTCCAAAGAAATCAATTGTGTCTCCTTCAGCCAATGTCACCATGGCTTTTTTGTAGGCACTTTTGCGACCTCTTAGAAGTCCTGATCTCGTATTTCTATTTTTAGACTTTGAAGGCATTATTGCTGTATTCACGGAATCAACACTCACATTATACATATCCTCAATAGCCTTTCTAATTTCTACCTTATTTGCCTTCGTATTCACAATAAAAGAATACTGATTTAGGCTCTCAGAAAGCAGTTCACTTTTCTCAGAAATAATAGGTTTGATTAAAATTTGCTTAGCCATAACTTATTATTTGTGCCCTTAGGCAAATGATTCTTTTAATTTATCAATAGCACTCTCACAGAATATCACTGTGTTTGCGTTTAGCACATCGTATGTACTTACATCACCAGCTCTCATTACTTTCGCCTTAGGTACATTACGTCCAGATAACATTACATTTTTATCCCCTTCTCCAACAACTAACAAAGACTTTTTACCAGCTTCTAAATTGTTCATCACATTGATAAACTCTTTTGTTTTAGGCGCGTCGAATGTAAAATCCTCAACAAGTTTAATGTTCCCTTCAGACGCCTTTTGCGATAACGCAGTAGCCCTAGCTAGAGATTTTACTTTTTTATTGAGCTTGATCCCATAATTTCTGTCAGCTCTTGGTCCAAAAACACGTCCACCACCTCTAAACAAAGGGCTCTTTAAAGAACCTGCACGTGCTGTACCTGTTCCTTTTTGTTTTTTAATCTTACGAGTTGAAGCCTTTACTTCTCCTTTTTCTTTAGACTTGTGAGTTGCTTGTCTTTGATTTGCTAAATATTGCTTTACAGCGAGATATAACAAATGATCATTTCCCTCTACTTCAAATATGTTAGCAGGAAGATCTACAGAGCGACCCGTTGACTTACCAGTTGTGCTTAATACGTCTAATTTCATCACTCTTATTTTTCAATGATTACATAAGAACCTTTGTGACCAGGAATAGCACCTTTAATCAACATAAGATTCTTTTCTGATAAAATTTTAACCACTTTCAAGTTTCTAACCTTTACTCGGTCACCACCTGTTCTACCAGCCATTCGCATTCCTTTGATAACCTTTGCAGGATAAGACGCGGCACCAATAGAACCAGGCGCTCTCATTCGGTTATGCTGACCGTGAGTGGCGTCATTCACACCGCGGAATCCATGTCTTTTAACAACACCTTGGAAACCCTTTCCTTTAGAGGTACCAACAGCATTCACAACATCACCTTCTGCAAAAACTTCTTCAATGGATACTGAGTCTCCTAGACCTTTTTCAATTTCGAAATTTCTGAATTCACTGACTTTCGTCAATGGTGCAGATCCTGCCTTTTTAAAGTGACCAATCATTTGATTGGATACATTTTTTTCTTTACGCTCCTCATATCCCAACTGTAAGGCGTAATACCCATCTGTCTCCTCGTTCTTAACTTGAGTCACAACATTAGGTAGAGCCTCAACTACTGTGCAGGCTACATATTGACCAGATTCGTTATACACACTGGTCATACCTATTTTTTTACCTATTAATCCGTTCATTTTATAATGTTTTGGATTCTCCATAGTCAATCGACAAAAGCCGATAGTCTATAAAAAAGAGAGAAATATGTTCAAATCCTATTGCTAGGAAAAACTAGGTCAATTTGACTTGGATGTCTACACCGGAAGGAAGCTCCAATTTAGATAAAGCATCTACCGTTTTCTGTGTAGGCGTGTAAATCTCGATCAAACGTTTGTGAGTCCGTAACTGAAACTGCTCGCGAGATTTCTTATTTACGTGCGGGGAACGCAATACGGTAAATACTTCTTTCTCAGTTGGCAGCGGAATCGGTCCGGAAATCACAGCACCACTATTTCTCACCGTTTTCACGATTTTCTCCGTAGACTTATCCACTAAGTTGTGGTCGTACGAACGAAGCTTAATCCTGATTTTTTGATTCATAACCTCTTGTTAATAATATTATTTCCTATAAAAGTGCCGCAAAGATAGCAACTTTTACATTATTTCAAACTAATTACGCTTAGACGTTTACTTCGCCCTTCGCTTTTTCTATAACTTCTTTAGCAATACCCTTTGGAGCCGCCGCATAATGCGAAAATTCCATGGTACTACTTGCTCTACCAGATGTAATGGTTCTTAAATCTGTCACATAACCAAACATTTCCGATAAAGGAACTTCTGCTTGAATAGAAACAGCTCCACCAGACCTTTGATCTTGTCCTTTTGGCAATCCTCTTCTTCTATTCAAATCTCCAATAACTGATCCAACAAACTCATCTGGAGTTACAACTTCCAACTTCATAATAGGCTCTAACAACGTAGGTCCACAAGAATTAGCCGCTGCTTTAAATCCTTCTTTCGCACATAATTCAAAAGCGATCGGCTTTGAATCCACATTGTGAGTTTGACCATCATAAAGCCTTACTTTCATACTGTCAATCCCATAACCCGCTAAGACTCCATTATCCATCATAGAATTAAATCCTTTGAGAATAGCCGGAAAATATTCCTTTGGAATTGATCCCCCGAAGATGTCATTCTTAAACTGTAGTCTAACTTTTCCATCCTTGAAGTCATCACTTTCTAAGAACTCCTCATCCGCTGGCCCTAGCTCAAATGACATTTGTGCAAATAAACCAGATCCACCCGATTGTTTTTTCAATCTTTCAGTATGATCAACAGTAGAAGTCAATGCCTCTTTATAATTTACTTGAGGAGCACCTTGATTACACTCTACTTTAAATTCTCTTCGTAAACGATCTACGATTATTTCAAGGTGAAGCTCACCCATTCCACTAATAACCGTTTGGTTCGTGTCTTCGTCGTATCGTACACGGAATGTAGGATCCTCTTCAGCCAATTTTGCTAAAGCCATACCTAATTTATCCATATCCTTCTGGCTCTTTGGCTCAACTGCCACGCCAATTACAGGATCTGGGAAAGTCATACTTTCTAATACTATTGGCGACCCTTCTTCACAAATCGTATCACCCGTCCTTAGATCTTTAAACCCAACACCCGCAGCAATATCTCCTGCCTCTACATGAGGAATTGGATTCTGCTTATTAGAGTGCATTTGGAAAATTCTTGATATACGTTCTTTCTTACCTGAGCGTGTATTTAACACATAAGAACCTGCATCTAATCTACCTGAATAGACACGGAAGAATGCCAAACGACCCACAAATGGATCCGTCGCTATCTTAAATGCTAAGGCAGCAAATGGCTCGTCTACACTAGGTTTACGAATAGCCGGCTCATCTGTCTTAGGATTAATTCCTTCAACAGCATCAATATCTAATGGCGATGGCAAGAATGCACAAACAGCATCAAGAAGTGCCTGGACACCTTTATTTTTAAACGCCGACCCACACATCATAGGTGTGATACTCATATCAATTACAGCGGCGCGAATTGCATTTCGAATTTCCTCTACAGTTATAGAATCTGGATCGTCAAAGTACTTTTCCATGATGTTTTCATCATACTCTGCCACAGACTCTAATAACTTTTCTCTATACTCTGCTACAGTGTCTACTAAATCAGCAGGTATATCAATGACCTCGTAAGTCATTCCTCTATCTTCTTCATTCCAAACGATAGCTTCGTTTGTAATTAAGTCAACCACTCCTTTGAATGTCTCTTCAGCACCAATTGGAATCTGTAATGGCACTGCATTAGCACCTAATTTTTCCTTTACGTCATTCACAACGTTCAGAAAATCAGCTCCTGAACGGTCCATTTTATTTACAAACCCAATTCTTGGTACTTTATATCTATCAGCCTGTCTCCAAACCGTCTCCGATTGTGGCTCAACACCAGAAACCGCGCAGAATAAAGCAACAGTTCCATCCAATACCCGTAAAGAACGCTCAACTTCAACAGTAAAGTCCACGTGCCCAGGAGTATCGATGATGTTTACAGCATACTTATCATCTTTCCAGTTCCACTCTGTTTTAGTCGCAGCAGAAGTAATTGTAATACCTCTTTCCTGCTCTTGCTCCATCCAGTCCATGGTAGCAGCACCATCGTGAACTTCACCAATCTTATGACTAATACCAGTATAATATAGAATACGCTCCGTTGTTGTGGTTTTACCCGCATCAATGTGAGCCGCGATTCCAATGTTTCTAGTGTACTTTAAGTTTGCCATTTTAAGTTTTACGTGTTATTATTTCTGGAAATTTGAATTATACTCTAAAGTGTGCAAATGCTCTGTTTGATTCTGCCATTTTGTGCGTATCCTCTCTTTTCTTAACTGCAGCACCTTCTCCTTTTGAAGCAGCAATAACTTCAGCACTTAATTTATCAGCCATCCCTCGTCCACTTCTCATACGTGCATATTTAATCATCCACTTCATCCCCACAGAAACCCTTCTCTCAGCTCTAATTTCAACAGGAATCTGAAAAGTCGCACCACCAATTCTTTTTGATCGCACCTCGACATTCGGCATTATATTTCCTAATGCTTTTTTCCATGTTTCATGAGGATCTTCCCCAGTTTTCTCTTTTACGATATCCATGGCATCATAAAAAATGGTGAAGGCAGTACTCTTTTTTCCTTGCAACATCATGTTGTTAACAAACTGAGTAACTAACTGATCTCCAAATCTTGGATCAGGCTGAATGATTCGCTTTTTCGGTTTTCTTTTCCGCATAACTTATTCTTTGAAAAGATTATTTCTTAGGAGCCTTAGTCCCGTATTTTGATCTAGACTGCAATCTATCCGTCACACCAGCAGTATCTAATGCACCTCTAACCACAGTATATCGAACACCAGGTAAATCCTTTACCCTTCCACCTCTAATCAATACAATAGAGTGTTCTTGAAGATTATGGCCCTCACCAGGTATGTAAGAGATTACCTCAAGACCATTGGTCAACCTAACCTTCGCCACTTTACGTAACGCTGAATTTGGTTTCTTCGGTGTCGTCGTGTATACTCTTGTACATACACCACGTTTTTGAGGACAAGAGTCCAAAGCTCTTGATTTACTCTTTTGAATTATTTTCTTTCGTCCCTTTCTTACAAGCTGATTAATAGTAGGCATAATCGCTTTTTATTGTTAATAATTATCTTCATTTTTCATCGACCTCGAGTAGGTCCGAAAAAAGAGACTGCAAAGGTATGACTATTTTCCCGTTTTGCAAACCCCTTTTTAAATAAATTTAATTCTAAAATGAAAGCTTCCATCTCAATTAAAACGGCAGTAAAAACTGAGCTTCCTCGAATATTAGAACTTGTCCAAGGTTTGGCGGAATTCGAGAAGGAACCGACAGCGGTAACAGCTCAAATTTCAGACTATGAAAAAGCCTTTGAGGACAATTTAATTTGGGTAAATACAGCAAGACAAGAAGATCGTATAATTGGTTTTGTCTTGGCCTATGAGACGTTTTCTACTTGGAAGGGTAAAATGTTTTATTTGGAGGACTTTTATGTCATGCCAGAGCTCAGGTCTTTGGGCGTGGGCCAAATACTCTTTGATTCTTTATTAAATGAAGCCAAAACCAGAGAATGCAAGCTTGTTAAATGGCAAGTGCTAGATTGGAATAAGGAAGCCATTCGATTTTATGAAAAAAATCACGCGATAATCGACAAACAGTGGTATAACGGAAAAATTATATTCTAACTCTCTCGAGCAACCAGCATCCCTGAAAAATCTTTCAAAGTCTGGGTTTTGATTTCATCTAGATTTAAAGAAGTTGCGTGCGAATCGGACAAATCCATGTACGCAGCCATAACCTCTTTGGCGAAAGCCAAAACATGCGTATCCTTATAAATACCGACTACCTCATCTATTTTAGACTGTGACTCTCCATTTGCGGTCTTCGTCTTAAACAATTGACTCAAGCGGTCTTTTTGTGAAGCAGAACCTAATTCAAAACTTTTAAGAAATAGGTAGGTCTTTTTATTATTAAGAATATCTCCACCTATAATCTTTCCTGTTTTAGCCTTTTCTCCGAAAGTATCTAAGATGTCATCCTGTATCTGAAAAGCAATTCCTGCATTCTTGCAGTAATTATAAAAATGCTCGCTCTGTAATTTTGTGGCACCTCCTACCAATGAACCCATCTGCATCGCTGCGCCAATCAGAACAGAGGTCTTTAATTCAATCATTTTAAAATACGAGGGAATTTCTACCAAATCCATATTCTCAAAATCCATATCCATTTGCTGCCCTTCACATACTTCCGCCGCCATTTTGTTAAAAATATGCAGCAATTGATACGCTAACTCATCATCGTAATGATCGAGAATATACTGATAAGCTTTTATGGCCATAATGTCTCCGCTAAGAATTGCTTGGTTGGAGTTGTATTTAACGTGAACCGTTTCGCTCCCTCGTCTTAAATCGGCGTCATCCATAATATCATCATGAACCAAGGTGAAATTGTGAAAAATCTCGACCGCAAAGGCTGCAGGTAAGGCGTTTTCCATTTTTCCTCCCATAATATGGTTTGCAAGCAATAGCATAACAGGACGCATTTTTTTTCCTCCCAAATTGAGCATGTAGGTTGCGGGATCGTATAAACTTTTAAAATCTGGATTAAAAGTTTGTGCTTTCTCATAAGCGAGATATGCTTCTCGAAGGGTATGTAGTAACTCCATGGATAGTGAATCTTAGTCAAAGATAAATGATAGTTGCTGCTCTGTTGTATCTTAAGAGGCATTAAAACAAAATCTTCCTTGTTATGTTTGATCTGACTTTCGTCAAAAAATTACTGTTTGGTTCTTGTTTAATGTGTGTAATTTCTTGTTCTGAAGAAATAGCGCCTGATTTAATTTTAAAAAACGCCACTGTTTGGACGGGTGTTGAAGACCAAGCTTATTCCAGACATATTTTAATAAAAGAAGGAAAGATTTTAGAGATTGGCTCTGATGAAGTATTGGCGAAAGCCAATGAACAATCGCAGATAGTTGAGTTGAACAATGCTTTTGTCATGCCTGGTATTATTGAGGGACATGGGCATTTTTCCGGACTTGGTAAAAGCTTGATTAAACTAAACCTTTTAAAAACAAAGAGTTGGGATGAAATTATTAAAATGGTCGAGGAAAAGGTCAAAGAAAGTAAGCCAGGAGAATGGATAGAAGGACGCGGGTGGCATCAAGAAAAATGGCTCGAGGCCCCGCACGAACATTTGCACGGCTACCCTTTCCATTATGAATTAAGTGCCATAAGCCCAGACAATCCAGTATTACTTTATCATGCGAGTGGACATTCTTTATTTGCTAATAAAAAAGCTATGGAATTATCAGGGGTGACTTCTGAAACGAATTCACCTATGGGTGGAGAAATTGTGCGCGATTTTGATGGTCACGCTATTGGTGTTTTTGAAGAGAGGGCGATGAGTATTATAAGAGAAACCTTTCAGGCTTATGAGGCAAGTTTGACACAAGAAGAAAGGGATAATTACTGGAAAGAAGCGATAGAAAAAGCACAAGAGGAATGTTTAAAAAAGGGTATTACCTCATTTCAAGACGCCGGATCAAGTGTAGAAGAACTCAGAAAGTATGAAGAGATGGCCACGAATGGTGATTTCGATCTGAGGCTATGGGTTATGGTTCGAGATTCTTTAGAGAAGATTCGTCCTATTATGAACGATTTGAGAAAAGTAAATCATGGAGATGGCTTTTATACGTGCAATGCGGTTAAAACGGAGATTGATGGAGCTTTAGGATCTTATGGGGCTTGGCTTTTAGAGCCTTATGCGGATAAAGCAGATTTTTATGGGCAAAATACCACCGATCTAGACACTGTAAAAGCCTTTGCTGAATTGGCGAAAGCCAATAAAATGCAACTTTGTGTGCATGCCATTGGAGATAGGGGAAATCAAGAAATTCTAAATATGATGGAAGATCTGGGTCATGAACCTGAATGGAGATGGCGCATCGAGCATTCTCAACACCTAGCCACTAGTGACATTTCTAGGTTCGGGAAAATGGGCGTTATCCCAAGCATGCAAGGTGTGCATTGTACCAGTGACTCCCCTTTCGTAGAAAAACGATTGGGTGAAAAAAGAGCTCGCGAAGGGGCTTATCCATGGAGAAGCTTATTGGACTCAGGAGCCGTCGTGACAAATGGTACGGATGCCCCTGTAGAGGATGTCGATCCACTGGAAAGTATATATGCCACGGTGACCAGAAAAAGAGTTGGGAGCGAGGAAGCGTTTTTTCCAGAGCAGTGCATGACACGATTAGAAGCATTAAGATCCTATACGATCTCAAATGCTTTTGCGGCCTTCGAAGAAAAAAATAAAGGAAGCCTAGAAAAGGGAAAATTAGCAGACGTGACGATTTTAGACACCAACTTACTTACATGCCGAGAAGAAGATATTCTTAGCGCAAAAATTTTGTATACCATCGTCAATGGAGAAATAAAATTTTCATCCAAATAATTTACGTTTCGGACATTTAGGGTATTAACGAGTGTATGAGCACACGCACTTGTAAAACATGCCACGAAGTTATTTACGGGAGGTCCGACAAAATATATTGCTCGGACTATTGTCGTGTCAAATCATTTAACCAATTAAAGGCTGGAGATAATCAGAGACTAATAAGACGTATAAACGCTTCTCTCATAAAAAATTATAAAATATTACGCGAGCTAAAAACCAAAGGTTATGTGGAATTATCCGAAAGAGAATTAAACGTCGCAGGTTTTCAATTCGACTATTTTACGAGCTTATCAGAGGACAAAGATTCTAAACGGCTTTTATGTTATAATTTGGGGCTTGAAATTGTGGGCAAGGAGCTGTTTCGGATTGTCGAATTGTGTGAAGAGGAAAGTGGATTAATACCTAAAAGATTGCGATAAATGATTTTCTGTTTTATTTTTAAGTGCTCATCATTTACAACGACAACTCGAAATGAGGCGAGTTGTTGACTTTTCAAATGAAACTTAATTTTTAGATATGAAAAAATTAGTGTTGATGCTCGTCTTGTTTATGGGTATTGGATTTAGCCAAAATTCTTTACACGCTCAATTTACGGTCAAGTACGATCGTCCAACTTTAGAGAAAACCATCTTGGATATTGAAAGAATAAGTTCTTACTATGATCCGGCTATGCAAGAGCAAAACCAAAAAGAGGTAGATGAGCGAATTGATAGAAGATATGCAGGAAATGCAAATTCGTCTGGAGACGAAATGCGTAAAGAAGAAATTTCTGAGTTGAGCATAGATCAATTAAAAGATCGATTAAAAAATGCACAGAATTTGGTGGATAAACTCACTGAAGAGAAACACATGAATAGTGCTACACAAAAAGCACAAAAGAAACGCATACAATTAGCGAAGGATATAATTAGAATGATTTCTGAATAGACCCAACCCTAATTAAAAATTTATAGTCTTTAGAGGCAGAGTAGTTTTACTCTGCCTTTTTTATTTAAACACGTACATATGAAAAATCTATTTGCCCTAATTATCTGTTTGAGCTTTTCCACTTTTCTTATCGCACAAGTAGAAGAAGAGGAAAAAACTTACAGACATAGTGTTGGTGTTAACATCAAATCGATTATTGGAATTTCTGATTTTGGTTTTTTTGCATCACCTAGCTCACCATACTCTTTTCAATACCGCTTTGATACGAACAAGGTAGGATTTCGATTGGGATACGGTGGTAGTTATTCATCCACTGATTCTGAGTCTGACTCTAATGGAAGTACGAGTGATTATACCCGACGTCTAACGGATATTCGACTCGGTTTAGACTTCGCGATTTTTAAATATGGAAAATTTGAAGCGCGAGCAGGAGGCGATTTTGTCACAAACCTTAACTACAGTAAAAACGAATGGAAGCCATCCGGACAGGGGCAAGCTACCTTTAACGAATCTGATTATAAGAGTTATGGATTCGGTCCTGTGCTTGTTGTCCAATACCATCTAAACGATAGGATTATGCTTTCCACGGAATCTGCTATGTACTTTTCAAGATTTGAACAAGAAAATTTAACGCGATCATCAAATACCAATTTTGAGGATCAGCTAACTAGCCAATCAGGGGTAGTTTCGAATTTATTCGAAGCGGCCAATCTGTATTTGAATATTCGATTTTGACGTTTTAAGGAGGATTCATGGAATCCTCCTTTCATTATCTTTTAACCAAAGACTGGTTTTTCTCCAAAAATTTGATCCCAAGTTAATTCTTCCTTTAGTCTTTCGTATTCTTTCTCTGCCATCTCTTTGGACAATCTTTTTTCCAGATCCGTCATTAGAAGTCTCTTATGTTTTGTCAGCTCTTCGTATTGACGCAACTTAGCAATGGTATCTGCAGTTAGACTACCTGTTTGCCATTTATGATTCATGACGAACATATGCTCGTGTTTATCTAATACAAAATCATATGGACTCCTCGTAGACATTAATTTCACTAATATTGGGGCGCATTCAATGGCAATAAACAGAAGCATAATAAATATACTAGCAATATGAATTATTGGGCTTCTGGCAGCCACTCGCTCTAGCGCCTCTAGTCGAGCTGCGAATCCTGTTAATGCTACTGAATTTAATTCCTGTTTCTCTGTTTTAATTTCTGACCTAAGTTCATCTAATTGGTTTTGTTTTTCCAGAAGTAAATTGGCGGAAGCCAAGAGCTCCTCATCTGCTTGATCTGCGGCTAATTTCTTTGTTCGATAAATGGGACCGAGGTTTCTCTGCATGGACCCTCCCGTACCATCGGCTTCTTGAATGGCTGAATTAACTAAAATATCTCTTTGCTGTTTTTTAGCTTGATTTTCTTCCTCCAGTCTGGCGACTTCAGATTCTAGGGCTAACAGATTAATCGAGTGACTAGAATCGACGAGACTTTCTTTTCTCAGTTTTGCTTCTTGTTCCATGACTAATAACTCAGACTGTATTTCCGAGTCAAATATTTTCAGTTCAAGTGGTTTAGCAATCACTACGGCAATCAACACGGCCAGTGCGATCCTAGGAATACTCATAGTTAGATCCGAATACCATACCCCTTTTTTCTTTATACTCGATACTAAGTACCGATCCAAATTAAAAATCATAACACCCCAGAGCGCACCAAAAATCAAGGCTCCAATCATCGAATTAAAAACAGTATAGCAGGCATAGGTTCCGGCCATCATGGCAAAAACACCCGTAAAAAAAACGGTCGCGCCAATGCTGACATATTTATTGACATCGGAAGGACTTCTTTTCAATAAAAGAGAATCTGCCCCTGAGCAAAAAAGGAAAAAGGATTTAAGAGTTTGCATAGCAATCTGAGTTTAATAAGTGGAATAGGATGTGGAATTGACTCTTAAAGTAGTTGTGTTCGATATATAGTAAAAGATATTTCGACAAACTTGACTAAAAATAAGGCTTAAGGCGTAACACTAGGGTCTCAAACTCGTTGTATCAATGAACCTCACATACTATGTTGAACCGTATTCTTCTACTTTTATTGTTTTGCCTTTCGGCCAATGTTTCTCTTTCTTCCCAAGACAGTGATTACTTTAAGCATCTCTATGTAAAGATTTATGGTGAGTCTGAAGAAGACCTCCAAACGGAATATGGTGTAATCCATTATGACCTTGAAGGTGAACCCTCTCGAATTGCTTTTCCTGATTCTTTAAATCCCGAGGATAAGTTTTATCTAAAGCTTCGTAATAGTTTGGCGCATTTTCCTGATGATAAAAATGATATTCTCATTTATGTCCATGGAATGTGGGGGCATCTGGAAGATTATTTTGAGATGAATACGAAAGTGATGAGAAACACTTTGTATCTCCGCGATTCCAATCCTTGCCGAATTGCCATTTCATATATATGGGATTCCAAACAGACCTATGATACAAATGTCAGGATTGCTCGAACGAAAGGTGAGCTGTTTGGTGATATTACTAAAGGAGTTATAACTGAGATCGAATATTCTAAAAAGACAAATAAGAAGAATTCGAATTTGAACTTTTTATGTCACTCCATGGGGAATACTGTTTTCGAATCGATATACGGTGTATTACATACCGTGGAGTATGAAAAACCGGTTATTGACAACTTAATACACGCAGCCTCTGACCAAAGTGGAAATGTGTATAACAAAGGTGAAATCCTTTATGAGATTGAAGATCTGGTAAACCATGTCCATGTGTATCTGCATAATAATGACCGTACACTAATGCTAAGCAAATTAGCTCATGAAGGATCTCGAATGGGTTTAGATGGCTTAGATAAAGACACCGAAAAGCCTAAAAACATTACTCAGATCAATGTCTCTTTATTAAATGACGATGAAGATAGGGTAAGTCGGTTTTCTAAGCATCGATATTTTTATTCCAGTGAAACTATTCGAAAGGATATGCTTTCAATTTTAAATCAAATATCTGCTGATGAGATTTCTAATCGGAAGTATATGCCACAACATAAAGCGTTTAAACTTTTATTCTCTGATGATTAAAATTAGGGTATCCTAGTGCATAAAAACTTGGGGTTTTATTGATTTCAGTGACTACTTAATCAATTCGAGTGATATGAAAACGTATATGAAAATAGAGCGTTTTAAAAAAGGTAAAACGGACGAGGTATATCACAGATTTAATACACAGGGTAGATTACTTCCAGAGGGGGTTCAGTATATCAATAGTTGGGTGACATTAGACAAGTCTGTTTGTTATCAAATCATGCAAAGACCTAAAAGGGAGTATATTGATGAATGGATAAATAAGTGGAGTGACTTAACTGATTTTGAAGTCATTCCTGTCATATCCTCAATACAAGCGCGGGACGAAATTCTAAATTCTCATTAAAAAAGAAAAGGCCGAATTCAATACATTGAATCCGACCTAGACACCCTATTAATAATTCTTAGAAACTTATTGGTTTCCGAGGATCAAAGGTAAGCCTCCTTCCCCACTTCCAACAATTATAACTTTGGAATTTTGTGAATTAGCTAATTCGAGAGTGGCTTCAATTCCTTTATCCTGTAATATTTTACTAGTTAATGATGCGTTTAGAATTTTGTTGGCGTCCGCTTTTGCTTGAGCCTCGATAATTTTTCTTTCCGCCTCTTTACGTTCTCTATCTAATTTAAATTCGTATTGAAAGGCCATCTGCTCTTCTTCTAACTTTTGTTCTATAGCCGCTCTTAATTTAGGAGGCAATGTAACTTCTCTGATCAAAATAGCATCAATGGTAATATACTTTGATCCTACAGCCTCAGAGGTACGATTAAAAATTTCGTCTTGTATCGCTTCTCTTTTTGTCGAATAAAGTTCTTCAGGAAGATATTTACCTATAACCTCTCTGGTTGCCGAGCGAATTTCGGGAACAATTATTCGTCGTAAATAATCTGATCCAATTTCATCGTGTAGATATCCAATTTTATCCGGTTTGGGCATAAATCTATAGGATAATTCCACTTCGATATTCAATCCATTTTTTGAGAGAACTTGCATTTTCTCTTGGCCTTCATTTGTACGTACATCGTAGATATACATTTTGTTCCATGGCATAATAACATGGAAGCCTTGATCATACACTTGTTCTTTGTCCAATCCCCCCGCGAAACGTTTAAAAATGACGCCTTTCTTCCCGGGATCTATAGTGAGGAAGGTCGTATTGGTGAGAATAGCGAATATGAATAAAAATAAAAATGCAAAAATCGCATATTTAATGAGTTTGCCTTGATTGACAAATGTTGGGTTGTTTCCCTGCTTAAATGACATAATCTATCTTTTTATGAAAAAACAGTTAATAGGCTTTCGCCAATATAACACATATGATCAGATCAAAAGTTTTAAACTAAGAATTAATTCGTCGATGCAGTTCGGTAATTAATCTAGAATCATCAATTTCCATCATGCATTTGAAGTGTGATTTAGGACAGGTATCATGTCCTAATTTAGAACAGGGCCTACATGGCAAATCTTTAACTTCAAAATCTATATTGTGAGCTGAGGAATTACCGTAATAAGGAAACATCCCAAATTCAGGAATAGTATTCCCCCAAACACTGAACAACGGAGTTTTAAACGCAGCAGCCATATGCATTGTCGCCGTATCCCCTGAAATACACAAAGAAGACATTTCTATCAGTGCCGCGGTCGTCCCAAGTTTTACTTTTCCAACGAGGTTAATGATAGATTTGCCTATTATCTTTTCAATAATGTTAGATAATTCGGTTACATCCTTTCCTCCGAGTAGCACTACGGGTAGAGGGGACGCTTCCAGCCACTTTATCCATTTTTCTTTAGGAATGCGTTTAGTTCCAAAGGAGGCCCCGAGACAGGCGGTAATAAATTTCTCTTGATTTACTTCGGCTTTCGCCAATGTTATATCCTCGTTTGTAAGATGGTATTCGAGTCCTAATCCGTCATTATCAACTCCAAGTTCTTTTAACCCTTCAAAATAACGATCTACTAAATGTTTCTTCGGTAGTCGATCCCATTTTAAATTGACTTTCAACCACTTTTCCAGATTCGCTTTATAAAAACTGTAGGACTTAACATTTAACGCACGTATAAATCGCTTACTTCTCAAATTATTATGCAGATCTATCACAAAATCAAAACGCTCTCTTTTTAATTCTTCGATACATTCTGGAAAATTATCCTTAAATAAATGAATCTTATCCAGATGTGGATTGGATTCCAATAATGATCTCATAGAAGATTTTGTCAAGAAATGCAGTTCAGGATCTAATTGCTCCTTGACACAACGAACAATAGGAGAAGTTAAGATAACATCTCCTATTGAACTGAATCGAATGATTAATATTTTTTGCTTTATTCTGTCTAACAAGATTAAATCTTCACTAATGGAATGGCTTTATTAGTATTGCCATTCCAAATATGAAGATAATACATTCCGCTAGGTAGAGATTGCATATCTATGGTTCTTGTTTTTTGACTTTGACGTAAGTCAAATCGTTCAGAAGAAATTATCTGACCCTGACTATTAAGTAATTGTACTTTAACATTGGCGAAAGCCAAGGCGTCAAAATCTATTTGTAGAACATCCGTTACTGGATTAGGTGCCACTTTTATGGATAAATCATCAATCTGGATCTCATTAGTATTTACAAGAGAACGATCTCCATTAGCAAACCACACGGCAATTTGGCCCTCCTCGAAAAACAAGGCTTCACTATTTGGTACGGCAGTAATTTTGTCCCCTTGAAGAGAGACTATTCCGAGGTCGATACCTTGTGCCCAGGGTGCATTAAAAATAACGCGGTCATCGAGCCTTGAATAACTTGGATAACTCAAGCCTGAATTTTCGTAAATCAGCCCAGCATCTCCTGTTTCGATATTATACCCTATGAGACCATACTCACCATTATCTAGCACATCAAATGCGACGATATAAGGTGAATTATGACTGAAAGTCGGATTCCCAACGCTTACATTTTCGGGTAACTGAGAAAACAGTTTATTGATCTGACCTAAAGAAAAAATATCCGCTTCAGAGTTCCATACCTTTAAAAACCCGACATCCCAATACTCGATGGTCTGGCCAGACTGTCCAGATATTTCGTTTAGTGCATCATAAATAAGGGACTCCCCAGAGTGGTCAAACTCCATCGCATCCGCGTATAGAACATCGCCAGTTGTCGCTCCAGAACTACTCGTCGTCGGATTAAATAATTCGAACTCATTCCAGCCTTCTACGACGAAATCGTACACCCATACTTTATTATCAAAATCTTCTGTTAGCGCTGCAAATCTCCTTCCATCGCGTGAGATCACGACATTTCGCCAGATCGGATCAGAACTAACGACTTGTTGTTCGAACATGGCATTATCCCAATCGATAACGATGGCATGAATCATTTTATCATCAGCAACATAAAGGATGACCGACCCATCATCTGTGACGCTAGGTCGACTAATGGGATTGTTTTGGGTTAAAGGATCGGCGGCTACAGTGGCTTCATCAGTTATCAGTCCCAATCTATCTTTGTCTTGGCCGGTAAAAACGATATAATCATTTCCGGGATTTTCTTCGAGATCATTTTGGTAATTTCCACCTTCTCCTCCAAAAATTTCTACTTGATCAAACGCATTTTGAAGTGCGTTTAATTCGGCTTGACCATATAAATCTTGGACTGCCTGTTCTGTAGCGATCCTTAGGTCTACAAACTGTGAAGACATGGTCAGATAATTTTCCAAAGCGCGATAAAATACACGCTCCGCTTTGTGTGTCCCAACCTCAGTCGCGAATAAGTAGTACGCGTGATTAGGAATACCACTATTCCAATGTACCCCGGCATTATCTTCCTGACCATTGTACATTTCGGAAACCTTTTTAGGTTGCCATCCATCATTAAAATTATTGGTAGACTGTCCGTTATGTGGATCCTGCATATTCCGAAGAGCACCTCCAGTAAAAATACCAGTGTTTACTACATCTTCTCCAATTAACCAATCCGATCCATCGCCGTCCACCATGGCTCCAAAAATATCGGCATAGGATTCGTTAATAGCACCAGACTCACCATAGTATTCTAAGTTTGCAGTGGCTTGAATCACACCGTGGCTCATTTCGTGAGCGGCGACGTCAAGACTTTTGGCAAGCGGACTTGTAAAAGCAAAATCTCCATTACCATAGAACATAGCATATCCATTCCAAAAGGCATTATCCATACCTTGACCATTAGGCTCAGTGACATTGATTATAGAGACAATGTTTCCTCCCATGCCGTTAATGGATTCTCGTCCGAATTCAGATTTAAAATATTCGTAAGCTTCACCCGCGTTAAAGTGAGCAGAAACGGCTATCTGCTGGTTGTTCCAAGTATTATTACTGGATACATTATGAGCAATCTGAAAATTTGAGTTTTGAGGAGAATCATTTCCGCCATCCACCGTCCAAATGACACCTACAGGCTCATTCGGCATGACGGATTGGGCACCGTTAAACATTGTTCTAGACGCATCTACAAGAACATAATCCAAACCTACCTCCCATGTATTTATTAAGCGGTTCACATTATTTAAATCGAGCGCATTGGCTGTAGCCGGACCGTCCATAAGACTTGTTTTCAATTCGTCTTTTTTAGGATAAGCCGATTCTGCAGCATGTACATGTCCAGTATGGGTACAATGCAATTTACATGTGCCCGTATACTTTTTTAGAATTTCTCCTGAATGTGCATCAATTATTAATTCATATCTGTGAATTACATCTGGATAAAAGCTCACGTGATATGCCAGGTGTTCGTTATTCTTATTTTGGTCTAAATGATAAATAACAAGTGTGGCATTATAACGCTCTCCGACTAATTTTTCTTGATCAGGATTTAGGGTAGTAATTGGACCAAATTCTTCCTCCACAGTGTTTAATAATTGTGCGCGATCCAAAGTCGGAACAGTCGAAACCAATTTAGGTGTTGGATAAGTTTTACCTAATAAGGAGTTAAATATGGATTGGTTACCATGAACGATAAATTCAGCACCATACACGGGAATGTCTTTAAAAACCTGTTGGCATTTAAAGTGATCCATACCTAGCTCATCGGTCCACGATTTGAGTAATACAAATTCATTTTCTTCATCTTTAAACCCTAAAGAAGGCTCTGCCGATGTAATAAAATCTCGTAATTCTTGTAGGGCGTTTTCTCTTCCTTCATAAGGAAACTCTGTTTTAGATTTTAGGAATCTAGGCTGACCATTTTCATCATATGATACGACCTTAAAGTCTTTTTGAGGATGACTAAATGTTCGTGCATCATGAAGAAGCTCAAACAGATCTTCATTAAATTTTGGTTCTTGAAATTCAAGATTAGAAGGCTTAGAAACAGCTTGTGACGGTTCTAGATTCTGAACTTCTTTAAGCTGCTTTGATTTAAACTGCGCATTAGATGTTAATACAAATATTAGAGAAAAGAGTAAAGTGAACTTGATTTTCATAATTGTGATTTCGATTTATTGAAGGGCTTTTTCTTGTTCTTTGGCGAGGCGCCATAACATTCTTGCATACATTTTTAGATTCTCAGATGGATTCTTTGATTGTCCACCCCAGAGCCACTTTTTAGTTTTATCTCCATTTGAGTAATCCATAAACATGGAAAGATTTCCTGGATTATCGATTTCTTCATCCATTAAACCTAGGTTGTTTAGATTCTGAAAAAGCTGCTTAACGGTTTTTTCGTCTAATCTTTCAATTTCACGACTATCCCGTCTATGGGATTTAAAAATTTGACCATTTGAAAGGATGGTATATCTTGTTTCAGAACCCGCGAAACCACCCCTGTTTCCAAAGGATATAATTTCACCTTCAAAGGTTTCGGGCGTATAGTGTATAATTTCTTTGGACTTACAAGAGGTCCATAAAAATGCTGAAATCAACAGCACAACAAATAGATATTTCATTCGTCAAAATTTATTCCATTGAGACTTATTCTCAATTTACGGGTAAGTTATTCAATCCATAATATGAGATCAAATATTACGATCTCGATATGATCAATTTAACATATGTCCTTTTGACGAAAAACTATGGCATAAAGTAACCTGATTAGAAGCGATGAAGGAAAGCGGTATTAATTCCAATTAAATTAAAGTGTGCTGTTCTATCTTTTTCATCTTGTGACGCCATACGAATAAATTCTCCTCCTATTCTAAATTTTGTTCTTTCGGAGAATTGATGATGATATAGCATTTGAAGACCCATAGTTCGAAAACTTGTGAAAGAAAATCCCTGTGAATATTGATTTGGTATGCCTTCGAAATTTAAGAAATACCCAGAAACTTTTTGATGTAGTTGCACCGCTGAATTGATGCCAAAGGACACATCTCCAGAACTAAGTTTAATACGGTACCTTACCCCAAAGGGTATTTCAAACTGATTATAATGATTATATACCTTCATGTCCCGATCAACTCTAGTTTCATAGAGTCCATTTACATAAGATACACTCGTGTCTCCGGGTGCATTTATTAAAATCGTATCGATATATGTCCCTTCCTCTAATATTTTATAGGAGCCGGACCATGTGAATTCTTCATTTAATCGTCGATAATTTATTCCGAAATAGAAATTAAAGTTAGAGTAATCCCAAACTGGTTTTTCAATGCCTAAACTATAATATTCTAATGAAGACTCCGTAGAGCTTCTTGAGTCGATATGATCGGACATAAAATCTGTAGAATAATTTTTATGCCATATCCCAAAGGAGGAGTTTACCGCCCAAGTCCCGATGTGCCACTTTCTATCCCTTCTGTTATTTTTCAGCTCTACCACATTAGTCTCTAGGCTAATCGCTCGTGGAGTTTTATTTATTGAAGCTAGTGATAAAGGGATTAGCTCAACTGTTGTTGTTTTTCTATTATTATTTTCTTTGACTTTCGTCAATAGAACAGGGTTTGTCTTAGAGATTAAGTGAATTCTGTGATCAACTTTCCTTTCTTCTTGCGATGTATAATTTGCGTTTCCGTTCTGGGCAATAGGATGTTGGTTTACTTGGTTTTTTATAAATCCATTACCACTCGAAACCTCAGGTATTTTTACGGATTCTTTAGTCGAGGTTTTAAAATCTTGGTCAAAGTTTTTTTCTACGTTTTCGCTATTGAATTCAGAAGCTATTTTTTCTTGATCTAAGGCATTTCCCTCAATCGAATTCATACTACTCGAGGATTCATATTCAGTGTTTGATTGCGGTGACCGATTGGAGTTAGTAGTAATCGTTTGGTTGTAGTTTTCGCTTAAATTATCGTGATCATTATATATAACAGAATAAGAAATACCTCCAAAGCTTAGGATAATTAGACCAAAAAGAAAAAGCCAGAGGAATCTTCTATTGTCTTTTTCAGAGGTCATTTTTTCTTCAATACCGCCCCATATTTCTCCGGCGTCCACTGGCGTCGAAAAGGATTCAGAAGCTTTTCGAATTTTATCATTAAGTGAATCATTCATGATGTTGCGATTTTAGAATATTCTGCAATTCTGTGTTGTAACATTTTACGCGCTCGCACATATTGGGAGCGAGATGTACCCTCTTTAATATCTAGTTGGTCAGCAATTTCTTTGTGAGAAAATCCCTCAATGGCATACAATGCGAAAACTTGACGATAGCCATCAGGAAGAGATAAAACCATTTTCATAATTTCTTTTTCACCCAATTGGGTATATGCCTCGGGATCAGAATATGGATCAACATAATCGACGCCGTATAATTCGTTTGAAAACTTCATTCTTTGATACCGACTAATTGCTGTATTTCGGACAATAGATTTCATCCAGGCGAGGTAGGCTGATTCTTCATCTCCCACAAAATTTTCAGTTTTCCTGAAAATTATGATGAAGGCATCTTGCAAGATATCTTTAGAATCTTCTGCAGTACGAGCATAAATTTGTGCAACGGTCATAAGCCTACTGCTATAGCAGTACACCAATTCCTTAAAAGATGCATGATCTTTTCGTCTTAGGCCGCTTATGATCGTTGCAAAATTCAAAGCCTATTTTTCTATGACGATATCTAAAATGACTTCGGTAATGTCTGGATTAAAGATATTACCATCAGTAACTGTAATTTCATTAGGACCTGCTACGGCACTAAAATGATAATACTCGATTCCAGATGTAACTGTAGTTACGACTCCCTCTCCACCAATTTCAAAACCATCAGTTTCAAAGGGGAAGTTATAAGTCATATCCGTTCCATCATTTTGGAATAAGCACGTTCCCTCTGTAACTTCTAGTGTAAACCAATTGATCACTGTGAAAGTATAAAGGTATTTTTCTAAACCTCCACCTAAATCAAATAGCTGCACATCGTATGAAAAAGCG
>JAHDBE010000087.1 GCA_020630555.1 Saprospiraceae bacterium | reverse complement strand
TCTTTAAATAATGCCTGATCGTGATAAAGGCGAACTCCTGATACCTGCATAAGGTCGGTAGCGAGTTTTGCAATTCGTTTACTAAAAACAAGCTCTTTTACTGCACTATCTTGCACCCAAAGATTCATCGATTGTAAAAAAGCCTTACCATAGGTATCTCGTTCTGCTAGTGCCTTCTTATTCTGATTTAGTTCATTAACCTTTTGTGATATGATCGAATTAAAATGGGCCAATGTGTTTTCATCAAGAATACTTTTGAGTTTAATGAATCGGTATTTTTTATAAAAATTAATCTGCTCCTCTGTTAGATTAATAGGTTCATTAAGTATTGACAAATCCATAGTATTAATTCTGCACTGTATAAAGATAAAACACTATCGAAGCCGGGCTGCGCAATATTTCTTTTATCAGAAAATATGTTTATTGTTTGCGATTAAGTCCATTTCTCTTAAAAATCAAAATTTCATATTTAATAAAATTTCTGGATACAGCTTAAGATAATCTCCATTCCAGTTTTTAGATACGTTTTGGCTATTTAACTTGCGTGCGCAATGCTATACGAGCTACATATCGAGAATTATGCGATCATAGACCATCTAGATTTAAATTTGGATAAAGGTCTAACAGTTTTAACAGGAGAAACTGGAGCTGGTAAATCCATTATGCTTGGAGCATTAAGTTTGATTCTTGGAAAAAGAGCGGACACATCAGTGCTCTTTGATAAGTCCAAAAAATCTATAATTGAAGCGAAATTTCTTTTAGCAGATAATGCTTTTAAATCCTGGTTCGATGCGAATGACCTTGATTTCGATCGCGAACTCATTATTCGTCGTGAAATTAGTCATGCCGGAAAATCAAGGGCGTTTATAAATGATACCCCCTCTACCCTGTCTGTACTGAGCGAATTAAGTAACAAACTCATAGACATTCATCAACAATTCGACACTCGAGAGATTTTTGAAACTTCATTTCAAAGACAGATCCTCGATGGACTGGCAGGGAACGATTCGTTATTGGAAAAATATCAATCGAACTATAAAAAATTAAAAGCGCTAGAGTCAGAATTGCGTGCCGCTAAAGAATCATTGGCGAAAGCCAGTACCGAGCAAGACTTTATAAAATTCCAGTTAAATGAGCTAAATGAAGCTAACTTTGTTTCGGGTGAACAAAAATCTTCAGAAGAAGAATTAAATCGACTGAATAACGCAGAAGGCATTAAATCAGCCACTCAATCCGCTTATTATGCCTTAGAAGAGTCAGAGCAATCCATCAGCACTCAACTTGATGAGATAGTCAGACAATTATCTACTTTTCAAGATGTCGATGAAGACATGAAATCTTTATTCGATAAACTAGAATCTTGTCGCGAAGATTTAAGAGACTTATCTCAGAGTTTGTCAAATTATGGAGCACATGTTGATTTTGATCAGAATCGCATCGATGAATTATCCGAACGCCTAGAACTCATATACAAGCTCCAATCTAAGCATCGAGTCAATTCTGTCGAAGAACTGATAGAAATTCAAAAGTCTCTCGATTTAAAAGTCTCTAATAATGATTCTTTAGAATCAAAAATTTCTAGTCTAGAGGGTCAAATCAAGAATATTGAATCTGAACTTCGACAAACGGGTAAAGCACTACATAATAAGAGAGTACTTACGGCACCAAAACTCGAAAAATCGGTCAACGCACTACTTGGTGACATGTCCATGAAGAATGCAAGATTAAATGTAGAGTTACGGGAGGTCGAGCGATTGTTACCTGATGGAACGACAGAAATAGAATTTTTATTTGCAGCAAATTTAGGTTCGGAATTACTTCCACTTAAACAGGTTGCTTCAGGTGGAGAAACTTCGCGATTAGCTTTATGCCTAAAATCTACAATAGCTGATGTCGTCGATCTTCCAACAATGATTTTTGATGAAATCGACGCGGGAGTTTCCGGTGAGGTTGCTCTCAAAATGGGGGAAATACTACGGAAAATGTCCGAAAACCACCAGATAATTACCATCACCCATTCTGCCCAGATTGCATCTAAAGGACAAGAGCACTTTTTTATTTACAAAGAAGATTCGACCAATAGAACATTCACGAAAGTGAAATCCCTGGATGCCGAATCAAGACTCTTAGAGATAGCCAAAATGCTTAGCGGTAATCCACCCAGTAAGGCTGCTATAGAAAATGCTAAAAGTCTACTTAGGTAAGTTCTGTTGTGTAAAATACATCCTTGAGATATTCTCTTTTCGGCTTACCTTAATTTCTTAACTTTAGTCCAATAAATATTACTATGGGAAACAACTTACTCCAAGGAAAAAAAGGTATCATTTTTGGCGCATTAGACGACAAATCCATCGCCTGGAAAGTCGCTGAAAGATGTGTAGAAGAAGGCGCACAGATCACTTTAACAAATGCACCCGTCGCCTTACGTTTTGGTGGAATCCAAAAATTAGGCGAAGCGCTAAATGCACCTGTTATTCCGGCAGATGCTACCTCTGATGAAGATCTTGAGGCCTTAATAGACCAATCTACTGAAGCTTTAGGCGGAAAATTAGATTTCGTGCTTCACAGTATTGGTATGTCTTTAAATGTTAGAAAAAATAGAGCATATACCGATCTCAAATACGATTGGATGCATAAGACTTTTGATATCTCTGCTATCTCTTTCCACCGCGTGATGCAAATGGCAATGAAAAAAGACGCCATGAATGATTGGGGATCCATATTGGCCCTAACTTATATTGCTGCTCAACGTGTATTTCCTGACTATAACGAAATGGCAGAATCGAAAGCCTTACTTGAGTCCTTTGCACGAAGCTTTGGGTATCATTGGGCGAAAGCCAAAAATGTAAGAGTCAATACGATATCTCAATCTCCGACTATGACGACGGCCGGTTCTGGAGTTAAAGGATTTGACGAATTTTTTAGCTATGCGGATAAAATGTCTCCATTAGGAAATGCAAGTGCTGATGCCTGTGCGGATTATTGTGTAGCGATGTTTAGTGATTTAACACGCTATGTAACCATGCAAAACCTTTTTCATGACGGAGGGTTCAGTCGAATGGGAATGAGTCCAGATGTTTTAAACCAATAAATACATAGAATGAAATATTTAAAGTACGTTCTTTTCTTGTGCATCCTTTCTTTTGGACTTTCGTCAAAGGCTCAGGTGGAAGCAGAATTATTAGGTCGATGGAGTGTAGATACTTTAGTGGGTTCTGCCGCTTTTAATAATGTCTACAATGAAATATGGGGATACGCAAAAGATGGAATTGAATATGCCATTATTGGTTCGACCGAAGGAACGCACTTTATCAATGTGACTGATCCTAAGAATCCGACTGAAGTTGTATTTGTCGAGGGAGCCGTCAAAGGACCACAAATTATTCATAGAGATTATCACGATCACCAAGGGTACTTATATGCAGTAGCAGATGAAGGGAGCAATTCTACTCTTCAGATCATAGACATGGCGGGTTTACCCAATAGCGTTAATGTAGTCTACGACAGTAAAGAGTACATCCGACGATCACATAATATTTTTATCGACCCAAGTAGTAATCTTCTTTACTCCCTTATTAGTGGTGGAGATGATATTGGTTATACACCAATGAGAATTTTTGACATCTCCAATCCAGAACAACCAGTTCCTATTCAAAATTTTAATTCTATTGGTGGTTTTGAATTTTCTCAAGTACATGATGCGTTTGTGCAAAATGATACAGCATATCTTAATTGTGGGCCTGGAGGATTTTGCATGGCTGATTTTTCCGATCCGGCTAACCCCATCCTAATCGCAAGTATGGGCCCTGAAGATTATATGCAAAGTGGATACAATCACTCGGGTTGGTTGTCAAAAACTGGTGAGGTTTATTATATGGCTGATGAGACTCATGGGACGGATTTAAAGGTGGTCGAAATGGAAGATTTACCAGACATCGAAGTTGTAGAATTCTTTAATGCGGGCTCAGAGCATCCAGAAGAAATTCCTCATAATCTTATCGTAAAAGGAGATTCACTGTATGTTTCATATTACTATGATGGAATGCAGGTCTTTGACATAACAAATCCCAGAGCGCCAGAACGCGTGCTATATTACGATACCTATTTAGAGGATAATGTTGGATCTTATCATGGCGCTTGGGGTGTATACCCTTTCTTGCCCTCTGGAAATATTCTTATTTCCGATATGCAAAGCGGTTTATTTGTATTAGCTCCAAATGCAATGATTAGTAATACTGAGGATTTAAACGAAGACCAATTTATAATATCGCCAAACCCGTCCTCCGGTAATATCCAGATTAGGTTAAATGGCAACTTAGATCTCACAGGAGAAATTATTCTAAATGACATAAAAGGAAAAACGGTGTATCAAGGCTACTCTAAATACCTTAATTCCTTAGGTACTGCTGATTTGAATTTAGATGTGCCCTCAGGGGTTTATTTTCTTTCTTTAAAAACGAAAACTGGTAAATATTTAACTGAGAAGTGTATTATTAAATGATAGGTGTTATCAAAACCTATTGTTTTATCGTTTAATTCTACAATGAGAGTCTTTCGTGTCGTTATTGTTTTGAGCTTTATGTGTTTGAGCCTGTCTACCATGTATGGACAGCAAGATGGTCGTCCCACAAGACAGATTGATACACAACGAAACACTGGTTTTAACAATCAAAACAATTCAGGATTTCCAATAGACACGACAAATCAGGATTCTTTATTCAAAAAATCTGGCTTCGAAGGTCCAGACACGACCATTTACGACTATTACAAACTCACCGACTTATACGATTTAAGGCCTTTCTCAGACACCCTTAATGATGACTTACATCGATATAACCCAGCACAAAGGATCAATAATGATCACCTTTTTTTAGGCAATCTAGGGTCCTCTGCAATTCCCGTCAGATATCGCCCCTTGAAGAATATAGGCCTTGATCTAGGTTACCATCAATACGATCTCTATAATTTAAATCCCGATTCCCTTAAGTTTTACAGAGTGAATCGCCCGCTTAATGACTTGTATTACTCTCCAGTAGCAGGCCAAGGAAATTTTTTAGTCAAAGGGAAATTCTACCGTAGCTTTAGTGATAACACACATTTGCACATAGACTATACACGGTACCTACAGGAAGGCTTTTACTCTGAACAAAATACAAAAACGACTAACTTAGGACTCTCCCTTGATTACAAGTCTCCAGGAAATACATATCGCGCCTTTATAAGCTTGATTAATAATTTTAATAATGAATCCCAAAATGGTGGCGTGAGCGATACGACCCTTTACAATACAGACTTTTATGAGATTAGATTTCGGATTCCTGTTTACTTAACTGACGCCGCTAGAAGAAACCAACAATCCATTATCGCGTTCAATCAATTTGTCAACATGGATAGCCTCATTCCTGGGTTCAAAGTCCAATTAAGGAATGAACTATCGATAGATAGAGGGTTTGTAAAATATGCCGATCTCGAAGTAGATAGTAGCTTTTATGGGAGATATTGGATTGAGAACCGTGGCTTACGCCAATATTTGTCTTATTCGACCAGCACTGTAGGTTTTCATTTGAATCTAAGAAATCAGGATCGTTTCGTCATGAGTCATGGCCTGAGTTATAAACGCTATTCAGTGGATGATGAACTTTTAGAATCTTCTCAAAACAGTCTTCAATATCAAGCGAGTCTGAAAATGGATCTTTGGGATCGTTTTGTATTAAACGCGACGAGCCAACTCGGTCTATGGGACTTTGCAGGAGATTTTAAGATTCAAGGTAAATTAACCGGAAAACTTAATAAAGACTATTTACAGATTCACGGTATTGCTGATTTTTACAATTATACCCCCACCTACGAACAGAACAGGCTCGTTGTCAATCAGACAGTCATTTGGAATAATGATTTTTCAAAAACTTTCGGTACGAGATTAGGCGGAGAAATTTCGATTCCTAAATTAAATTTATCAGCAAGTCTCATACAAACGGTAGAGAATAATTCGATTTACAGAAACATCGATGGTTCTCCAGGACAGCTAGGTGATATTCTTTCCGTGACAGAATTACATGTAAAACATCTTTTTAGTTTGTGGAAGTTGAGACTTAAAAATGATTTTCTTGTCCAACAAATTTCAGATGACCGAATTATCCGTCCTAAATATCTCTCAAAACATGCCTTTTATTTTGAAAGTTTATTGTTTGATGATAACCTAGATTTACAACTAGGTCTAGACTATACACATTGGGATGATTATTCTGGATTGGCCTTTAATCCTGTCAATGGACAGTTTGTTCCTTCAAATAATCCTATAAAAAACTATCCTCTTCTTGACGCTTTCGCGAATGCTAAAATTGACGGGTTTCAGGTATTTTTTAAAGCAGAAAACTTAGGTTTCTTTTTTCTGGATGAGAATATTGGGTACTTAATCGAAGATTATCCTTTGTTTGATTTTAAGTTTAGAATGGGAATTCGCTGGTTACTTAAAGACTAATCAAGAGAGACATCAAGTAGTTAAGGATTCATACGAGAAGAGGGTAAGTTTTGTCCTTATCCACAATTGGATGTAGGTATACATTTATAAGTTAGGAAAGCTAGTTTTATTAACGAGAATTGGGACAATGGATATCTTGAACTTTAGCTTTTGAAATTTATCGTATTTCGAAATCAAGTTTTGTTTGAAATTTAAATTGTTAATCAAACTTGATATAATATTCTACTCTGTTCTTTTCCATTCTTGGTACTCAGTATTTTATTATCTAGCTTTCCCGTAAAGATTTAAATGTCTGTTTCAAAATTGTACTTATCCAGCTCCATTTGTAATTGATCTATTTCATCCTCAAGCTTCGCCACAAGTTTGTCACGGTCTACATTATTTAATTCACATTCCCATTCATTTACGTCTGAGTTATAGCTCTCTTCTTTTACTTTACCTTCTTTAATTTTAAGTTTCTTTAAAAATGAGGCAAGCGACTTCAATTCTGATAACCGATAAACGGATTCAATCCTCTCGATATTTGCTCTTGAAATTCTTGACTTTATTGTCACTAGCTCATTTATACTTTGATCTAGCTCTTCTAATTGATCTTTTATAGTGTACACTGGAGAATTTCCAGCAATAAAACTATTGTATTCTGTAATTCTATTTTGAATGTCTTTGATGTTTCTGGCAAGTTTGTTTTTCTCAGATAAAGCTCTAATTAGTTTCATTGTTTTAACTGATTATTAGATGATTTGCGAAAATGTATATCATTAATGTTTTGATAAATCAAAAGTAAAGCAGAAGTACGCAAACATCTTACGCAATTATTCTCCATGCCATAATTCAGGGTAATTCAAAGTATTTCCATATCATAGCCATTTATATTAAACCATTGAATCATAAATCAGTCATAGCTTTATTTAACTGAATAAAAATGAATGAAAACTTTATTTGATTTTCTTCTTCTAGGATTCATGTTATCGATAGTTTCTTGTTCAGATGCCGATAGCCCCAATAACTCAATCCCCAATACTCCAGATTCTCCTGATCTCATCCATTTACCATTTGGAGGTACAACACCCCATCAAATCTTAATTCGAAACCAAGGAGATCAATTCCCTGATTTTCTTTCACTCTGGTTATGTGGTCTTCCAGAAGATGGAGCAGGAGCTGATGATGCAAGTGATTGGACTAACTCAGATGGGACTTGGGATTACACAAAGAAACCTCAGGTTGAAGGAAACGTAGAATGGGATCATAACTTTAGCATCAATTTAGACAACAATGGTAATCGGATAATAACTGGTAACAATTTACCGAATCATCCAACAGGCATATTTCCAATCCAACCAAATACAGAGGCTTGGGATTACGATAAAAATCCTAACGTCATCTCTGAGCACGTAATTAATATCTCTCTTCCCGCAATTCCTGAAGTAGCCGCTGAACCTAGTTGTGTTGGATTTGGACCTGCTGGATTTTCGCTGACAGGTGCAGCCATTTATCATGGAGCATCAACCCTCGGGACAGATGCTGCAGCACACGAAATGCTTGATAGATTTGGTGGACACACAGACGGAACAGAAAGATATCATTATCATTTTCCCTCACAAGATTTGCAAGATCATATTCATGTCCACGAAGAAGGACATTCTGCCTTAATGGGCTACATGCTCGATGGTTTTGGTATTTATGGGCCTCACGGAGAAGATGGTGAATTGCTCAGCTCTGAAGACTTAGATGAATGTCATGGCCACACCCATGAAATACTCTGGGATGGTCAAATGATAGAGATGTACCATTATCATTGGACCTATGATTTTCCGTATAACATCGGATGTTACCGAGGAACACCTTAACCAGTACTATTATGCTAGATTTCAGATATACTCTCCGTTTTTTATGTCTATTCCTTTTATGCTCTTGCTCTAAAGATGACCGAATGACGAATTCTACTGAATCAGCTGCTCCTAATATCTTATTAATAATTGCAGATGACTTAGGAAAAGACGCTATCAACGGATACAATGAAGGAATTATAAAACCGTTCACGCCTACTCTCGATTCTATTAGAACCAATGGAATAATATTCCATAACTTTTGGGTAAACCCAACTTGCACACCGACAAGAGCCTCAATACTTACAGGTAAGTATGGTTTTCGAACTGACGTCAAAGGAGTAGGCGATGTTTTAAGTTCTACTGAAGTAAGCTTACAAAAGTATATAAGTCAGAATAATAATAATTCTTACGCTACCGCAGTTATTGGGAAATGGCATTTATCAGGAAATGACTCAAACTTTAATCCAGAATCCTTTGAGATTGATTATTACGCAGGCTTAATTCGAGGCACTGTAGATGATTATTATCAGTGGCAACTTTCTGAAGATTCGAATACTTCCGTGCAATCAGAGTATACAACGGAGGTATTTACCGACCTAGCAATAAACTGGTTAGAAACACAAAACAAACCATGGTTTCTCTGGTTAGCATATAATGCTCCGCACATACCCTTTCATGTTCCTCCATTGAATATGCATAGTCAAGGAGAGTTACCTGAATATCAAGAAGGTGAAAACCCCATCCCTTATTATATGGCTGCCATAGAAGCTATAGATTTTCAAATAGGTCGACTTTTAAGTAATTTAACCCATGAGGAAAAAGAAAACACCTTAGTCATATTTATCGGAGATAATGGCTCGCCCACACAAGTCGCACAAAGTCCATTTTTAAGTACAAAAGTTAAGAGCACTCTATATCAAGGTGGTATAAATGTTCCTATGTTTATTTCAGGAAAAAATGTTCTTCGAATCGGAGAAGACTACAATCTGATCTCAGGAACTGATCTTTTTGCGACCATCGCAGAATCAAGTGGAGTAAATATTAATGAATATCAAGATAGTAAAAGCTTCAAGTCACTATTTACTGAGCCCTCATCGATTCGAGACTATCAATATTCTGAGATTCGAAATAATACATTTGACGCATGGACAATTAGTAATGGTCGCTTTAAATTAATTGAAAGAAGCAATGGAGTACAAGAATTATACGATCTAAACATTGACCCATACGAGCAAACTGATTTAACTAATGAAAGTCTATCGACTGAGCAAAGTGAGGCAAAATTGGAACTAGAAAATGAATTAGAAAATATTCGCCAGTGATATTTGAACTTCCCTATGGACAACTTATAATCCATATAGAAAGTAAAAGCTCTAAGGCCTTAGTTTAGCGTACCTAAACTCGTGATAAAGAGAGTTGTTTTTATAGATGGCATTTTTAAACACGGCTTCCTGATCAAAGTCATTTTTCTCGAGAACCCGACATGAACCTACATTATTTTCAAATACTCCCGCAAAAATCCTTTCAAGGTTTAATGTATTAAAACCATAATCTACTATTTCCGAAACTGCTCTAGTGGCAATACCTCGCCCCCAATACTCTTCACCTAACCAATATCCTAATTCACCAGATTTTCGATATACATCTTTCTGGATAATCACACATATAACTCCACACAATTGATCTTGATAATGTATTCCAAAAGTCTGTTGTGGTGATTCTTGTTTCACCATGTTAATAAACTCAATTCCATCATCGCAGCCATACGGAAATGGGATATAATCCCTAAGCTTATCCCAAATATTTTTATTGTTTAATAGATGTGCAAGTCTTCGGGCTTCAGAAATCTGTAAGGAACGTAAACAACTCATCTTTAATACTTTTGTTTTACAAGAGTCCAACTTGACGCTTAAAAGCATTTAGTCTATTTGCTTCATCTTCATTATGAATGTGAACAATTCGAGTTATTTTATTCACATCATTAATGGTAATTTTTTGTTTGCACCGATGGGTGTACTTAACACCTTGGTGTCCAAGATAATCTGTAAAATGCACATAGAATTCATGATCGGAGACTTGCTCAATTCGCGACTTCCCCCATTCCAAGAAATCAAATTTAGCCCTTCCTTCAATCATATTTGATTCATAGGAATCAACAATTTTTTCCGGACCCGTTAAGGTTTTATCTCCTATGTCATAGATGCAATATGGATCTAACAACTTAGTCGTTTCAGTAAAGTTGTCTTGATCTAAAGATTCACCAAAAGACTTTGCAGTCTTCCATTTAGTTGAATTCAGTTCGCCCATAAAAGTCATTTAGG
>JAHDBE010000086.1 GCA_020630555.1 Saprospiraceae bacterium | reverse complement strand
ACACCGTGATTTCTTAAATATTGGGCAAAGCGATCTATGTTGTCTTCTTTAGATTTCACAAATTGTACACCATCGACTGGATTATACTCGATGATGTTTACCATAACAGGAAAATCCTTACACAGCTTTAATAAGTTTTGTGCATCCTCTATACCATCATTAAATCCATCAAACGCGATATACTCATAGCTAATTCGCTTTCCTGATTCATTGAAAAAATATTTCATGGCCTCCATTAAGACTTTTAAATTATTCGTCTCATTAATGGGCATGATTTCATTTCGTTTAATGTCATCCGCGGCATGAAGAGAAAGAGCTAAGTTGACTCGAGGATTATCTGTGGCCAACTTCATTATCATCTTTGCAATACCTGCCGTACTTACAGTTATCCGTCTGGGAGACATACCTAAACCATCTGCAGAAATCTTTTCTATACTTGCTAAAACCTCCTTATAAGCAAGTAGAGGTTCGCCCATACCCATAAAAACAATATTGGTTAAAGGTTTTCCAAAGTGCTCAATGCTTTGTCGGTTTACCATGACGACCTGGTCATAAATTTCTGCGGCATCTAAATTTCTTTCTCTTTTCATCTGACCTGTAGCACAAAATTTACAACTCAAACTACATCCTACTTGCGATGATACACATACTGTATAGCGATCATCCATAGGCACAGGAATAAGTACAGATTCTATATAGTGTCCATCATGTAATTGGAAACGACTTTTAATTGTACCGTCTTCACTGTGCTGTGCCTTATTTAGTTTGATCGGATTAAAGCACAAATGCTCATCTAGCTTTTGTCGCAAGTTTTTTGACAGGTTAGTCATTTCATCAAAGGAAGTCGCCGACTTTTCCCAAATCCACTCGTAAATTTGTTTACTACGAAATGCCGATTCACCCCAATCTGTAACCAGAGACTTGAGGTCCGATTTATTTAATTTTCGGATATCAATTTTGACTATTTCATCGTTCATGTAGAGCAAATTCTACCCCAAAATTAGCAATTAGATTTAGCCTTTAATATGTAGTATTTGGAATTGGTGTATAGTATTGGCGAAAGCCTTACTACCTTTAATACTCGAGCATACAAAACATGGACATTTATAAAAACAAATCGCGCTGGAAAATCATTCTGATTGTTGTCGGTATGTTGATTCTGATCGTCACGATGTTTTACTCCAATTATTTGGCAAATAAATTGAGCCAAAGCGAGGACAAGAATGTGGTTTTCTATAAAATGGCCACAGAAAAAATCTTTAAAAATCCCGACTTAGGTGCCGATTTTAGTTTGGAGGACTCTATTCTAAATACTTTTAGTGTTCCTGTAGTCATGGAGTCCGAAGATGGAACACTAAGAGGCGCAAACTTCGCTGCTCTTGAAAATAATGACATTGAATTTCTGAAATCGAAGAAAAAGTCTTTTTTGGATTCTGGCAAAACCCCTATAAAAGGTGTAGGATATACTCATTTCATCTATTATTTCGACAGTCCCCTTCAGTCTTATATCCGGTTTTTCCCACTTGTTCAGTCTCTCATGTTAGCCATGTTCATTATACTTGGTTATTATTTATTTAGCACGTCACGTCGGGCAGAGCAAAATCGCGTGTGGGCAGGCATGGCCAAAGAAACGGCTCATCAGCTAGGGACCCCTATTAGCGCGATCTTAGCATGGATAGAACATTTAAAAATTTCTGATGGCGTTACAGAAGAACATACAGAAATTATTAATGAACTTTCTAAAGATGTTAATCGCCTTGAACTCATCGCCGATCGATTTTCAAAAATTGGATCAGATCCGAAACTGGAACTTTCTAGTGTGTATACGGAAATGCTCCAATGCAAAGAATATATGCAAAAAAGAGCACCTAAAAAGGTCCATTTTGAGTTCGTTAAACCTGAATCCGACTATCAAATACAAGTCAATCGCCATCTCTTTGCCTGGGTCATAGAAAATTTGATTCGTAACGCACTTGACGCCATGGATGGAAAAGGCCTTATACGTAGTGAGATTTATATTGAGGAGGGTTATGTTTGCATCGATTTGAGTGATACTGGGAAAGGAATTCCCGCTTCAAAACATAAAACTGTTTTCGAGCCTGGTTTTACAACCAAAAAAAGAGGATGGGGTTTGGGTCTTTCACTCGCTCGAAGAATCATAGAGAACTATCATAAAGGGAAAATTTTTGTAAAAAATTCGAAGGTGGATGAAGGGACGTGCTTTACGATTAAACTACCTCAAGTTTCTTAGCACATGTATTGGACTTACTCTTTGGTCTTTTGGCTTAAGCCAAAACCTATCCGTCGTGGATAAAAGTGGATCCTCTTTAGAAAGTGTCTTAGTCTATAACAGCGATAAATCATTCAGTGCTTTAACAGATGAACATGGATTACTTAAATTACCTTCATTAGAAACTGGCGATAGCTTAACTTTCCAGTTGCTCGGATACCACTCTTTAACTTTATCCTATCATGAGATAATTCAACTAAATAACCAAATAGTCCTGTCATCTGAGGATGTTCTTTTAGACGAATTCGTCGTGGTAGGGAGACGCGATGAAAGACCCGAAGACATGGTTATGAATGTGGCTGTTATCGATCAGAAAAAAATCAGCTTAACCAATCCGCAAACAAGTGCTGACGCGTTGTCACAACACGGAAATATCTTTGTGCAAAAAAGCCAAATGGGAGGTGGGAGCCCCGTGATACGAGGCTTTGAAGCGAATAAAATTTTACTGGTTGTTGATGGAGTCCGCATGAACAACGCCATTTATAGAAATGGTCATTTACAAAATGCGATTACAGTAGACCAAAGCCTTGTGGACCGAACCGAAGTCATTTTGGGGCCAGGATCACTGGCATACGGTAGCGATGCGTTAGGTGGTGTAATTCATTTTAGAACGATCCAACCTAAACTGAATCTTATTAATAATTCTACTGAAGTTAGAACAAACGTTTTTGCTCGTTACGCTTCCGCGAATAAAGAAAGAAGCGTTCATGCACATGTAAATCTCGGATCCAAAAAGTCTGCACATCTCCTAAGTTTCACAAGTTCATTTTTCGATGATTTACGAATGGGCTCAAGACGAACATCTAAATATCCAGAATATGGGAAAAGGTCAGAATATGTGATCTCTGAAAACAATATGGATCAGATCATTAACAATCCAAATGAAAACATTCAAGTTGGAACAGCATATAGTCAATATGACTTCTTTCTAAAAAGTCTTTTCCAATTAACTAACGATTTTAAACTTGTTACCAATATTCAGTATTCGACAAGTTCGGATATTCCTAGATATGATCAATTGATTGATCGAAATGGAGACTTACCCAATTTTGCCGAATGGTACTACGGTCCGCAAACACGTTTTTTAGTTTCCTCACAGATTTCCTGGTCAAAAAATACTCCACTTTTTGATGATGTACTATGCATTCCGTCGTTTCAGTTTATCGAAGAAGACAGAATCGATAGACGATTTAATTCTAATATTAAAAGCACACAAAACGAAGATGTTTATATCCCTGGGTTAACTTTTGATTTTAGAAAAAAATATGGGCAATCACAACTCATTTACGGGGCTGATTACCAATTCAATCAAGTAAGGTCGTCTGCCATTGATGAGGATATTTTAACAGCAGATATTTCTACAGGAATTACGAGATACCCCAACGAAAATGGACAGATGGGCATTCTCGGGCTATACTCTCAGTGGTCACAAGCTTTTGAAAATAACATCAGATGGAATTCAGGAATTCGTTTTAGTCATTCGACGCTTTCATTAAAATATAAGAATGATGGACTCATTTTATGGCCTAGTAATTTTTATGAAGGGTTAAATAGTTCTAATCAATCGTTTACCGCTTCGACTGGTCTCGTTTATAATAATGATAGATGGGAAATTCGCACATTGATAGCATCTGCTTTTAGAGCTCCTAACATTGATGACATGGCCAAGATCAGAATAAAAAATGGCGAGATAACCGTTCCTAATTTGGATCTTTCTCCAGAAAAATCAATAACTGGAGAACTAAGTTTAGGTACAAAATGGAACTCAAATTCTAGATTTTCGACCACCGGATTTTATACCCGAATATCAGAGGCTATTATACGACAAGCTTTCACATTACCTGGTGGGATCGATACATTAATTGATGAGGGTGATTCTTTGTCCGTGGTGGCCAATGTAAATGCAGAAAGCGGTTATATTCTGGGTTTTTCTGCTAATCTAGATTATGAGATAAATGATGATTTCTCTTTTTCGGCTTCCGCCAATTATACCTATGGTCGTTCAGAAATTGGAAGTTTTAAAAGACCACTATCTCATATTCCTCCTTTATATGGTCAACTCGCATTTTCATATGCCAAAAACAACTTAACTTCTCAATGCGTATGGCGCTATAATGGCCAAAAAGCCATCGAAAATTATGGCGATTCTACAGACAATCCTGAGTTTGCCACACCAGAAGGAGCACTCCGTTGGAATACTTTAAATATATATACTCAGTACAATTTGGGCTCATTAAACTTTGGAGTAGGGGTTGAAAATGTTCTAGATGTACACTATAGACCTTTCGCTTCCGGACTTAGTGGCGCAGGCAGAAATTTCATTTTTAGTCTTCGATACAGACCATAAAATTGTCTTCTTAATTATGACTTTAACTTAGTGTAGGAGTTACGAAAACCCTCAACATCCGTCTAAATATCGAAAAGAGCGTAAACGTTTACGAAAAAATGGGTTTGGTCTAATTTTTTTTAAAATTTTTTACCCATTACTTTATCAAGCCAAACTCAACGAGCATGGGCTTAATGTGATTTTTACACTAAGTTTTCTAGGGTTTGTGTATATGTTAAACCCTATTTTGAACAAACTGTATTTGTAACTTTACATCGTTAATAGTGGCGTACTAAGCATAAACTTTTTAACACAATGAAACACCAAGGATTAAAAAAAGTCGATGCCGACTTGTCGGCAATCGGCTTACAAGATTTTAATGTAGCTCATTGGAATCTCTCTCCTGAAAACCTACAGAAAAAAACACTCGAAATTAACGAAGGGGTGGAAACCCCGAATGGAACTTTGGTCATTAAAACGGGCCAATTCACAGGCCGATCGCCAAAAGATCGCTTTATCGTTAAAGATCAATACACGGAAAATGCTGTGGATTGGGGTGATATTAATCAACCATTTAATTCTGAGGATTTTGACGGTCTACACAGTAAAATGCTGTCTTACTTTGCAGACAAAGACGTTTATGTCAAAGATGCCTTTGCCTGTGCCGACCCAGAATTTCAACTAAATGTGAGGTTAGTAGCCGAAAAACCCTGGAGCGCAAAATTTGTTAACAACATGTTTCTTCGCCCTAGCGAAGAAGAAATTAAGAGCTTCGAACCATCATGGAATATCTTATGCGCTCCCGGATTTAAGGCCAACCCTGTTATTGACGGTACACGACAGGAAAATTTTGCCATTATCAATTTCACTAAAAAGCTCATTCTAATTGGTGGAACTGGGTATACTGGTGAAATGAAAAAAGGAATTTTTTCAGTTCTAAACTTTATCCTGCCTAAAGAACGAAATGTTTTTCCAATGCACTGTAGTGCAAATATTGGCGCGAAAGGAGATACGGCAATTTTCTTTGGCCTATCCGGAACAGGAAAAACAACTCTATCTGCCGATCCTAACAGACAATTAATAGGAGACGACGAGCATGGATGGTCCAATACAGGAGTCTTTAATTTTGAAGGTGGATGTTATGCTAAAACCATAAATCTGTCTGCCGAAAAAGAACCAGACATCTTTAAAGCCATTAAGCCTGGCGCCATTTTAGAGAATATTGGTTTTAAAAATGACCAATACGAGCCGGATTTTGAAGACGACAGCATTACTCAAAATACGCGTGTCTCCTATCCTATTTATCATATAGATAATGCTCAACCAGATTCTAAAGGAGGAATACCAAAAAATATTTTCTTTTTGACTTGTGATGCCTTTGGCGTATTACCGCCGTTGTCCAAGTTAAATAAGGCCCAAGCGATGTATTACTTTTTATCTGGTTATACGGCTAAAATTGCAGGTACTGAGGAAGGAATCGTTGAACCACAAGCGACGTTTTCAGCGTGCTTTGGAGCTCCTTTTTTGCCCTTACACCCGACCCATTATGCCAATATGTTAGGCAATAAAATGGCAGCCCACAATACCAATGTTTGGTTGGTTAATACGGGTTGGACTGGTGGCGCGTATGGTGAAGGAAATCGCATCAATTTAAAACATACGCGTGCAATGATTTCAGCTGTTTTAAATGGTGATTTAGATGAATTACTTTTCACCAAGTTAGAACCTTTTAACCTGTGTATCCCGATGAGCTGTCCTGGAGTTCCTCGAGAAATTTTAAATCCAAGAAACACGTGGCGTGATGTATTCGCTTTTGACAAAAAAGCAGAACAAGTTGCCGAATTATTTCATAAGAATTTTGATAAATACGCAGACCAAGCAAGTGAAGAAATCAAAGAAGCTTCACCGAGTTTAGGGGTCTTCGTATAATTAACACCCTCTAATTTTGAGAGTAATTTGGAGCGTTCCTAGATGGGACGCTCTTTTTTTTACCTTAAAACTTAAACCCTAAGGAGACTTGAAAACCAAAATGCGTATCTCGATCATCTCTTCGAATAAAGTTTTTGTTCTCATCTAAAGAAATTAATGAAAAATCCGTGTCTCGATTCGTTAGATCCCTAAATCCATATTCAGCACGCAAACCAAGATAAAAACCTGGATTAAAGTAGTAATTAGTGCCTGCTGTTAATCCAAAATCTATGGTCTTGTATTTCTTCTCGTTGACAGTACTTTGTTGGTAATAAGCACCTACTATTCGAGGCAATTGATAATTCGATCCATCGATAATTAAAACAATCGGAGTCGCGATGAAATTAGCCTCAGCAGGTTCATCCGAGTAATAATTGTAATCATGGGATTGTATAAAAGTAATTCCCGCAGAATCTATCGTTGAATAATAATCCAATACACCACTTCCTCTAGGACCAACCAAAAAGTTTAAATACGCCCCTCCAAAAACCTCAATCTTTCGCGAAAGCTCAAAATGAACAGTCACTGGAATACTCAAATTTGCCGTAGAAACATTAAGATTATAATCTGCTATTCCTTCATCATGAATTATTGAAGTACCCGTATTGAAAACATAGTAAGACGGTCCTTTGTATTCGGTCGTTTTACCATTCTGGACATATAATAGCTCTGCTCTTAATCCCAAAACATCGCTAAAATTATATTGATAATTTAATCCAAAATGAAATCCGTTACTTATCCCTGTAGACTCACCTACCTCTGTTGGACCAAGATGAGTGGAAAAGTTTGTTCCGGCTCTTAGGCCAATATTATAGCCCTGTCCATTTATCTCATTAGTCCCGCAAATCACGAACATTATGATCACTAAGATTGACCCAATTCTGTTTTTCATAGCTGCAAATATATCAAAAGATAAAAGCTTCATATTCTATAAATCGCACCTCTATATAACGTATTGCAAAGAGTTTATGTCTTAGCTTTGCAGGAATTTTAAAGGATGACGAATAAAACGGCATATAGACTTATTGGAGTTTTAATAGTTCTCTATCATATACCCATCTTTCTAGTATATATGTTTGAGAATCGTTTCGTTTATATGCCTAAACCACTGGAGAATTCTTACCGGTATAACTGTTTATACGATTGCCAAGAGTTTATGCTCTCTACACCCGACACAGAAGAGCTCAATGTAATTCACCTCTCGCCTAAAGATAGTGCCAAGGCTAGGTTAATTTATTATCACGGTAACAGCCGCAACATAAAGCTTTGGCTCCCAGAAATCCAGTCACTTCTAAAAAGAGGATACGAATTAGTTTTAATGGATTATTCTGGATACGGAAAGAGCTCAGGCTCGCCTCAGGAAGATATAATATATGAGGACGCTCAATTCGTTTTTGATTGGAGCCTATCAAATTTAGATACTCTTGATGTCATTATTTACGGAAGATCTTTAGGTTCGAGCATAGCATCATATGTTGCTCAGACTCGAAACGCTAAAGCTTTAGCCTTGGAAGCTCCTTTTTTTGATATGGAAGATGTCATTCGAAGAAGAGGAATGATTTTTTATTGGCCCTTCGAATTCGATAATCAGTTTGATACCCATAAGTATATTTCCAATGTGGACTATCCAGTGATTGCTATTCACGGAACTGAAGATTGGATTGTTCCAATTGAATCCTTTAATCGCTTAGTTAATTTTGAATCAGATAAAATAAATTACACAATAGTTCCTGGTGGTGGTCATAATGATCTTGATATATATGATGAATTTCAGGACTTTCTCGATAAGCTTGATAATACACTATAATGGCGAACAGAAATAAACTTCAGAAATTTGCGCAGATGTTTGACTTCCCTAATGTCTTTCAATCTTTTGATTGGCAAGAAGATTTTCTTTTCGGTAAGGATAGAGAAAAATATCAACTCAAAGGAAAATGGAACGAGCTGCATTTTAAAAACGACAAGAAGATTACCTTAGAACTAGCATGTGGTCGTGGAGAATACACAAATCTCTTATCACAAATGTACCCTGAAAGAAATTTCATAGGAGTTGATGTTAAAGGAGCAAGAATCTGGAAAGGGGCAAAAATCGCCCTAGACAAGAATCTGACAAACGCGGCATACCTTAGAACACGTATCGAGTTTATCTCAAATTTTTTCTCCAAAGGAGAGGTTGATGAAATCTGGATTACTTTTCCCGACCCTTTTTTAAAGAAAGGAAAATCTAACCGGAGACTCACAGCAATCCCGTTTTTAAAAAGATATCAAGAAGTCTTATCACCTAATGGATTAGTCCATTTAAAAACTGATAATGATCCCCTTTTTGAATTTACCCTCGAACAACTCCAGGAATTTGACGATGCTAATATCGTCTACTGCAACAAAGATATTTACTCTAAGCCATTGGATTTCAGAGAATTAGAAGGCAAGACTTATTATGAGAGAATGCATCTTGAAAATGGTCTTACTATTAAATATGTCCAGTTTACGCTAAAATAAGTTTACCGAATTTTTGAAGGCATTCGTCGAGATATGTGGAAACGCATTTACTTCTGACATACATTCGAATTAACAATCGAATACAACTATGAACGCTACGTTAAATCCTATTGGTTATCGCTCAAGGCGAATTCATTTTAACAACAAAGTAAGAACGCGCTTAAATAAAGCACACGAAAAACTTATGATGAATAGAACCAGAAGAAAACTAAACTACTATAACAACAGCAGTGCAAAAATTCTAATTTTCAAATTAGCGATGATCGGAATTGCTGCATTAGGACTTTACTTGTTCAATTAAAAGAAACATGAAAAAACTATTTTATCTACTACTAGTCATCAGTTCAATGAGCTTTTTATTAGGAAGTTGCGACAAACCAAGCTATTCCTTTCGTATAGATAATCACACCGAAGAGGAACTATCAGAAGAAATCGAAAATGATATCGAGGAGTTGGAAACCGAGTTAGATTTAGAAGAGCTTGAAAAAGAAGAAGACCTCGAAGAAATCGAAAATGAAGAATTTCTCAAAGAGAAAGAAACATCCGAATCAAAAAACAACTCTCAAGAAAACGATGGAATTAATATTGAAGTAGATTTCGAATTCTAAAAGAAAAATAGCTCATCATTGAGATTAAGAACAACTCATCTGTTTTTAAAAAGGGTCGCTCATATGAGCGCCCTTTTCTTTTAAAACGGATTGGAGTATTCAGTGTTATTAATGAAGGTGTAGTCCGTCAATGTTTTCAAAAAGTTTACTAAATCTTCAACATCCTGATCCTCTAACATTAATCCCGTATCCGTTGTAGCTTGAAGTGCTTGATCAATAGTACTCGACAATCGTATGCCGTTGTTATAATGTTGAATAACTTGTTCTAAAGTTGTAAATCGACCGTCATGCATGTAAGGCGGAGTTAATTCAATATTTCTAAGACTTGGGACTTTAAATCTTGCTCGATCCATAGGATTTCCTGTGGCTTCAAAACGCCCCAAATCTGTAAAATCTGGTTCGAAATCCAACCCATTGTTCATATATAAATCATTTTCAAAATTTGGCCCACCATGACAATGCGCACAATCGGCACCCGAACTCTCTGGGAAGAAAGGATTGTATTCCGTAAAATATAATTCCCTTCCTCTCTCTTCACTTTCCGTAAGTACTTCCTCTCCCCTAAGGAATCTATCATATTTCGAATCATTAGAAACAATAGTCAACATAAATTGCTCCATTGCCAATGACATTTTTTCTGATGTAATTTCTTGTGAGCCAAATGCCCGTTTAAACTGGTCTTTATATTCCTGTTCGTTAGTCAATTTTAGAATAACATTATCTAGAGTCTCATTCATTTCTAAAGGATCCTCTATTGGCATAAGAGATTGTTCTCTTAATAATTCCGCTCTGCCGTCCCAGAAAAACTCATTGCTGTGCCATGCCATGTTAAAAACTGCCATTGCCTGTCGATTACCTGGAAGACCTTCTACACCAATAGAAAATCGAGTGGTATCATTAAATGCATCCAGTTGTACGTGACAACTGGCACAAGATTGAGAATTATCTCTTGATAACTTCTTTTCGTAAAAGAGCATCCGACCTAGCTGTACTTTTTGCTCGGTTAGAGTATTATCAACTGGAATAAGTGGTGGTGGAA
>JAHDBE010000085.1 GCA_020630555.1 Saprospiraceae bacterium | reverse complement strand
ACTTTCTCCTCCCTCCGCATTCTCTATAAGGTACTGATTACCAAACCCTATCGGATTATCTATATCTACTTCTGTACTAAACCAGTGGACATTATCGCCAAAAGCAGTTAAGGTCGCTGTTTCTTCATTTATAGCCATAATTGTGTCGTTTATACCCATCGGGGCATCGGGCATCGGCACAAAATTTATCTCAAGATCTTGGCTGGTCTTCTCTTCACAAAATCCGGTAACAGTCACTGAGTAAACTCCCGTCTCCTCGACATTTAAACTTGGGTTATCCGAGCCGTCTGACCAACTATACGCCAAATATTCTTGGACGGCTAAAACAACTTGTTCTCCTTGACAATTATCAATATAACCCTGAATAATCTGTATTTCCGGATCTTCATCTGAATTTATAAACTCTACAAAGACAGAGTGGCTTTGTCGGGTGCAATTGGAATCCTCTTCACGATAAAAATAAAACCCTGTAGTAGACACCTCAATTTCCGAAGATAAAACTCCATTAGACCACATCACTTCCTCTCCATTGGCTGAAGCAAGTAAAACTGTATTTCCAATACATGATTTTATATGGCTTTCGCCAAAGTTTATAAATGGATTAAGGCATTGGCCCTCGATAGCTAAAAATTTTCTGTCCTCAGAAAAATCGATATTCTCATACACATCCTCAACCCCTGATGGCCATAAGATGGTCAGTTTATCAGCCTCCTGAAATGCCCCAGTCCCAAAATGAACATTCATTGAATTCATTATACCATAGGACTCTCCCGCGCGTACTTCTCTTAACTGAGAACCCCACGGACCTTCTAAAATCAATTTAGCACCTATACCATTGCGATTACTTTGACGGCCCTCCAAACAAAATAATACAGAATGATTATCATTTTTATCATTCAACCATAATTCATCGTCATAATCGCCGGGGTCATTAAATCCGGATCCATAGGTGACATATATATCTCGAAAACCATCATCATTAAGATCACCAATAGAAAATGAATGGATCTCTTTATCGCCTGCTGGATCCTCCATAATCGTAAAGGTCTTATCGCCATTGTTCCAGCACATATAAGTATTGTCTCCAGCGATTAAAATGTCCAAATCCCCATCATTATCAAAATCCTCCATTTTGCACTGCAAGGCATATCCTGCGATTCCTGTTTGGTTAAATCCCTCTAGAGCTGCAAAACTTTCATTATTAATATTCTCATATAACATAAAAGGTGCCTCATGATTTAAAACAAAAAGATCGAAATCTCCATCATTATCAAAATCACCAAAATCTGCAGCCCAAGACTGCTCTCCAAAATTGATATTAAATTCAGAAGCTTGTTCGGTATAGTTTCCATTACCATCATTGACAAACAACGCATTGATTCGTCTTGGGTCTGTGGGATCAAATACAAAACCTCGACACTTAGCGATGTACAAATCAATATCTCCGTCCATGTCAAAATCGCACCAGGTGCTTCCGTAATTACCAGAATTATCCGATTCTGGATCTGTCGTCATATCTATAAAATCTGGTTGCCAAACAAGACCAGCTGATTGATCATTTATAAAAATCTCACTTGTCGCATTATCATCGCATATAAATATATCATTGTATCCATCGTTATTGATATCGGCAAAATTCGATCCTTGTGCAAAAAAAATAACACTAGAAAATTTATCTACTGTATAATCGGCTTGATTATCGGATCGGCCAATTATAAAAGCACCATCATTCAAACCAGAAGTCATAATCTCATTTAATCCGTCATTATTGAGATCACCAGCGCATAAAGTCCATTTACGATTAAAAGACCCTTGTACCTGTTGGCTTAGAAATCTAGAATCTGGATCGTTTTGGTATTCTACATAAATCCTTTCTCCTCTATGAAAGCGAATCAAGTCATCTTTAAAGTCACCGTTCATATCGACGGCACCTTGGCAATTTGTGCCTCTAATGTTTTCTACTAAATGATTTTTAGTACTATTAAATCCTATTTGTCCTAGTGAAACATTGGCGAAAGCCAAAAGACCGAAAACAAGAAAAAAATATCGCATTGGTTTGAATATTAATTCTATTTACATATTATTTTTTATTATATGTAATATTTACATTAAGATATTAAATAAAACATCAAAACGGCTTTAATTTTGAATTAGAGCCTTTAAATGTCTTAGTGATACCTAATAAAATATCGTCGTTTTTAAAATTCTTCGCAAAAAGTGAGACTATATATAAAGTTCACTCACCCTTTGTATTTGATTTCATAAATGACGTCATGGATGGTTCGCGAGAATATTATGCTTTTCAAGAGATCGAATCTCATCGCCTACATCTATCTCGTTCTAAAGAATCATTCTCCTTTATCGATTATGGGGCCAAAGCAAAAAAAGACAAGGTGCGGTATGTTAGTGATATCGCAAAGCAGGCCGTTTCTGGTAAAAGAAAATGTCGGTGGTTATTTCAGACTGTCTTAAAATATCAACCTAGAAACATAATTGAACTAGGCAGCTCCTTGGGCATTTCTACCTTATATCTTTCTGCTGCTAATTCGAAAATTCCTGTGTTTACTTTGGAGGGAGATCCTGGATCTGCGCGTATTGCTAGACATGGATTTAAAAAACTAGGACGCAAGAATATTCAGTTGACTGAAGGTCCGTTTGATAAAACACTTAAGTCTGTTTTTGACAAAAACATCCCACTTGGACTAGTATATATTGATGGTAACCATAGTGAGGAGGCGACTATAGAGTATTTTAACATGGCCATGGAGAGGGCTGATGAGGACACCATTCTTGTCTTTGATGATATCTATTGGTCAGAAGGAATGAGTTCGGCTTGGGATAAAATAAAACTGGACCCTAGGGTAAGTTTAACGATAGACTTGTATCAAATGGGTTTTGTTTTTTGTCTTTCTCGCTTTCGCGAAAAACAAGATTTTAAATTGATCGATTCGAAATTTAAATTTTGGCAGAAATATCTCCCATAATATGGTCTGACTAGAGCCAACTGAGTATTTTCGAACTTTATCTATAGCTATGAAAAAGATTCTAATTGCAAATCGAGGTGAAATCGCCCTTCGCGTTATGCGCACTGCCAAAAAAATGGGTATAAAAACAGTGGCCGTCTATTCTGAAGCAGATGAGTACGCGCCATTTGTATCCTTTGCGGATGAGGCCTATCTCCTTGGTCCTGCTCCTTCGGATGAATCTTATTTAAAGATGGATAAAATCATCGAAATTGCTAAAAGAGCCAATGTGGATGGTATTCATCCCGGATATGGGTTCTTAAGTGAAAATGCAAGTTTCAGTCAAAAAGTAACGGACGCTGGTATAAAATTTATAGGTCCTAAACCGCACGCTATCACAGTCATGGGTAGTAAACTGGCGGCTAAACAAACGGTAAAAGCTTTTGATATACCGATGGTACCCGGTACAGATCACGCAATTACGGACGCAGAAGCCGCTAAAAAAATAGCATCTGATATCGGTTTTCCAATATTAATAAAAGCCTCGGCTGGAGGTGGTGGAAAAGGAATGCGTATCGTGGACGGAGTCGATGTCCTGGAAGAACAAATGTCCTTAGCGGTAAGTGAAGCGACGTCATCTTTTGGAGATGGATCTGTATTTATAGAAAAATACATAGCGTCCCCTAGGCATATTGAAGTCCAGATATTGGCCGACCAACATGGCAACATAGTTCATCTCTTCGAAAGAGAATGCAGTGTGCAAAGAAGGCATCAAAAAGTGGTCGAAGAAGCACCATCTGCAGTTTTGACGGAACAATCTAGATTAGATATTGGCAAAGCAGCTGTAGACGTAGCGAGATCCTGTGATTATGAAGGCGCCGGAACAGTAGAGTTTATTTTAGATACGGATGGTGCTTTTTATTTTTTGGAAATGAATACTCGATTACAAGTGGAACATCCAGTCACCGAATTAATTACTGGAGTGGATCTCGTCGAACAACAAATACGTATTGCAAGAGGTGAAGGGCTGGCTATAAAACAAGATGAATTAAAAATTAACGGACACTCTATAGAATTACGGGTCTATGCTGAAGATCCTGAAAATAATTTTTTACCAAGCATTGGTAGATTAACGAAATATCAATTACCTGAGGGCACTCATGTGCGAGTCGACGATGCTTTTGAGGAAGGCATGGACGTGCCTATTTATTACGATCCTATGATCGCCAAGTTGATTGTATGGAATGAAAATCGTGATACGGCTATTGAAACCATGAAACAGGCCATTTTAGATTATAAGATTGATGGAATTAAGACCACACTCGATTTTGGACTATTTGTTATGCACCATCCAAATTTTGTATCTGGCGATTTTAATACCCATTTTGTTAAAAATTACTTTAACGAGGAGGGTAAAAAAGCATATATGGCAAAAGAAGCACAGCTCGTGGCGTCTTTAGCCGTAAAGTTAGTCGAAGAAGATAACTCCCAAATCAAATTACCAAACAGTCCTTCTGAGACCTGGGTAAAAAGATAAAGGGACTGATACCGTTGTATCACTCCCTTTATAGATCTAGTTACTTCTAAAACTTATAAGACGGTCAATATTCCCTTGGCAACGTCTTGATGTGGCGAACTGTTGTCCTGAGCTATTTCATCCGCCAGGTCTTTCGCTCTTGTACTTTCTGTAACCACTAAGCACATGAGCTCATAGTATTTCGCTTCGTGGTTCAACTCTGCATCTTTGCCTTGCTGAACTTTTTTAAACGCCTCTATGGCATTACTATAGTTTTCTGTTTCGATACAAGTTAATCCGTAATAATAATGGGCTAAGGAATATTCTGAAGAGGCAATATCAAATGAATCTTTTACACTGAATAAAAATCCTTTAGCTTGATCATAGCTTCCAGCCTCGTATTGCTGAATTCCTTGGTTAAGAGTATCTCTATCTCCTCCTTTATCGTCAGCGAATCCAAATGTTTTTAGCGCACGCTTGTGTCCGTCGTCCACTTTAGCTGTTTCGTAATATTCCGCAAAAATGTCTTTTGCAGATTTTTTTTGAGCTTTTTGTTGGCAAGCGATGAATGCTCCAATCATCATCATTAGTCCTAGTAAAATCGTGTATTTCTTCATGGCAATTGTATTTAATTTGCTGTTAGTGCAAATTTCTTAATTTTGTTATCACCCCCTTGACCAAAAAAAATATTTTTTTGAATATTCGCTTATGCGGAAGGTAAAACTGGCTTTAATATTTGTTTTGTTTTTGTGGCAAATGGCTCTGTCTCAACAGATCCCATTATTCACGCAATATAGTGAATATCAAGGACTTTTGAACCCATCAGCGGTCCTCAATGATTACTTTTTATACGAGTATAATCTTACGATGGGAGCCTCCGTCCGTAACCAATGGATAGGTATTGACGGAAGTCCAAAAACCCAAGCATTGAGAGGTGAATACATGTATGATACCGGAAATACTTTTAATTTTTTATTCGGTGGATATGCTTTAAATCATCAAACAGGTCCAATTTCTTTTACTGGTTTGTACGGTCGAGTTGCCGGTTTAATGACAGATTATGATCCTTTATATGGTGGACTTTCTGTCGGGCTTAGCGGAGGTCTCGTACAATACCGTGTCGATGTATCCGAATTGAGACAATTATACCCTGATGATATTCTAACATCGGTTAACCAAACAAAATTTTTCCCAGATGTCGGTGTAGGAATCACTTATTACCGACAGATGAAAGAATCAATTTTTAGAGGAGATAACGTCTATATTGGGCTTTCTATACCTCAAGTTCTTGGATTGGATCTTCAGTTCAAAGACGATACGGGAGAATTTGACATTAGACGAGTTCCTCATTACTTTGCTTTTTTAAGTTATTACAAGATTATATCAGAGGACTCATTCTTAGAATTCTCCAATTGGACAAAATTTGTTGCCAATGCCCCGATCAACTATGATTTCAATGTGCGCTATCAATTAAACAGAAATATTTGGATAGGTGCAGGGGCTAGCACTGCGGGAATTGGGCATTTTGAATTTGGTTTACTCCTAGACAACACCTTGGGTATTTGGGACAATCGCTTAAAAATAGCTTACGGATACGATCCATCTTTTAACACCTATGGAGCACGATTTGGGCACAGTCATGAGATAAATGTATCTATGGCGATCGATACAAAAAGTCGTTACTAAAGTAGTTGATTTGCTAGGTCGGCTAATTCAGACCTCTCCCCTTTTTCGAGGGTAACATGCGCAAACAAATCACTTCCTTGTAGTCGATCAATAATATAGCTTAGACCATTTGATTTTTCATCGAGGTATGGCGTATCTATTTGTCTGACGTCTCCAGTAAAAATAATTTTAGTGCCTTCTCCTGCTCGGGTAATAATGGTTTTGATTTCGTGCGGCGTTAAGTTTTGTGCTTCATCGATGATAAAAATCACATTGGTAAGACTTCGTCCTCTCAAAAAATTTAAAGCTGTAATCGATAGATCTCCAGATTCTTGCAGATCTTCTAACCATTTCTTTTTCCGAGCATTCTTCCCGTACTGCGATTTGATGACTTTCAGATTATCCCATAATGGTTGCATATATGGGGATATCTTATCTTCTGCGCTTCCAGGTAAGAAACCTATTTCTCTATTATTTAATGGAATTATTGGTCGCGATAAAATAATCTGATCGTAGCTGTTTTTTAATTCTAGGGCTGCGGCTAAAGCCAATAATGTTTTACCCGTCCCTGCAACCCCTTGAAGGGCTACTAACTTAATGTCTTCGTTTAAAAGGGCATTCAATGCAAAAGTTTGCTCAGCATTTCTCGGTTTAATCCCATAGGCATATTTCTTCTCCACTAATTCTATTTGGTCAGTTTTGCCATTATATCTAGCCAATGCCGTATTCGAGCAATTATTTAAAATGTAGTAAGCATTACTGACCTTACTTCCATTTAAAATGCCATTTTCGGGGATATACTTTTTATCATAAAGCAATTTTATAAGCTCTGCGTCTAAATCATGGATAGAAGAGTGAAGTGTTAAATCCTCAATATCATCTACATTTCCATTTTTATAATCCTCCGCATTTAACCCAAGAGCCTTAGCCTTTATGCGCAGATTAATATCCTTAGTGACAAGGATAACTTTTGCTTTTTTATCCGATTCCGCAAGGCCCAGAGCGACATTTAATATTTTGTGATCGTTTTTATCACTATTAAAAACACTTTTTGCATTAATTTCCTGTGGCTCCACCTCTGGAGATATCTTTAATCTCCCCATGTCCTCTCCTAACTCAATCCAATTGTTCAAATCTTTATCATCCGACAATTTATCGAGAATACGAACAACGGCGCGCGCTTCAAAATTTCGCGTTTCATTACCTACTTTAAAATTATCTAACTCTTCAAGGACGGTTATAGGAATAATGACGTCGTTATCCTCAAAATTTAAAATGGCGTTGTGATCAAACAACAAGACAGAGGTGTCTAAGACAAAACGTTTTGGCATACTCTTGACTTATATATTAAAAATAATTAATATGTTTTTGTATCGCAACTATCACCATGTATTTTTTAAAATCCGTTAAAACAAAAAAGACTGCCTTTATATAAAGACAGTCTTTTAAAAATTGGTTGATCGATTTTAAATTTTAATCAATCTACTTATGTCTCTCACATGATCATTGTGACTGGATTTAATTAGATACGCTCCCGAATTTAGCGCCTCAAGATTTAAGTAATATATACCGTTATCTCCATTTACGCTATAGGTAGAAACTAATTTTCCATTCACATCAAAAACTTCGACTTTAGATATGACTGCATCTCCAGTGATAATTTGCACGCTCTCCTGAACTGGGTTAGGGCTAATAATAAAACCACTGTCAATAGCCTCTAATAGAGTCGATCTTATTTCAGATAATTCATGACTTCCGTCAAAGTCTATCTGTTTTATCTGATAATAATAACGAACGCCTCGGATGACGTTTTCGTCATTAAAACTGTAATTCGAACTTTCACTTGTGGTGCCATTCCCTTTAACTTCACCGATCTTCTCGAAACTTCTATTGTCTGTACTTCTTAAAATTTCGAACGTTGAGTTATTGACTTCCTGTGCTGTGGTCCATGTCAATTTAATAAAATCAGATTTGGCTTGAGCGTTAAATTCGAGCCACTCAACAGGCAATATAAATTGATTAGCCAAAGCAAAACCAGAAAAGCCTGTGCTGTAGCTTGCTGTAAACTGCCAATCGGTGCCATAGGCTACAGGACTAGTACTTTGCAACTCCAAAGTGCTTGCTGACGATACAGCGCCCTCTGAATTTTTCACCATAAATAAATCGGCCATGGACTGACCCTGCGTATTATCCGATTCCCAACCAGCTATTTCAGCAGCTGTGTAATACAAGGTGATGTCATAACTCCCAGATGGGTTATTAAACTGTGGCGAAACAATGAAATTTTTATCGGTTATATCGATGGCCTCCGGTGCAGGGCTATCATAAGCTTGAGTCCCAGCATTATCAATTTCAACGGTCGTACATCCATAGTTATGAGATGATGTATTCACTAGGGTCATCATTAAATTGCCTGTGTTTTCATCAATAAAATGGGCCGTCATGTTAGGACCAAAGTTAAACGAGGCAAAACCGTTGGCGCTATTCACTTCTGTTTCTACAGGTAAATTTATATCTCCGACAAGCAAAATATTATCTAATGCCCACCAATAATCCCATTCTGCATCATAAGTAAATCGAATTTGCATGGCTGCATTGGCGTAAGCCGAAACATCAATACTCTGTACATCCGGACTACCCCAGCCTCCTAAAGAACCCTGATTTCCTGTGCGTGTATAGACATTAACCCAACTAGAGCCATTCCACACATCAATTAAACATTGCTCATTGTAACCAGGACCATACGCCCTAAAATACTGCTCAAACTGAAGTGATAAGCTTGTAGAGCTACTAGTATTAATTATGGGAGAAATCAATTCTTCGTAAGAGGTCGATCCATTACCGGCCGCATCACTATCCACAAAAATAAAAGTGGTTCCATCTATATTATTAGACGGATTACCATTATAACCCGTTTCTCGATACCAGGTATCCCCAGGGTCTCCACCGTCCACACTTGAGAAACCGTCCATGTTAGAATCAAAAGTCGCGTCTATATATTCAAATCCAGAGACACTACCTGGCATGGGATCATCATCACTCAATGTAATCGTATGTGTATCTAATGGACCTATAACACCATCACCAATAGGACTTGTTAATTTGAGTACAATGGATTCACTCATTTCGGACAATCCATCTTGCTGAATGATCACATTAACAAATTGCGAACCCGAACTCCCTGATGGCCAAGTTACCACTGCCGTCCCTAAAGAGAAATCATCCGGAGAGCTTGCAGTACTGGCAGCATCTACAACAACTAATGCTCCAGGGTTATTTGATCCTGCGGTTGATAAAACGACCTCAACTAATATCGATGTACTATTGCAATCAGTACCCTCAATAATAGAAGTCGATGATTCTTTAAAACTTATGACGGGAGCTACTGTACACACAGTAGAAGATAAAAGCGACCCCCTTCTAGGAACGGCAGCCGTCGTTAACACCGTATGCATTCGAGCGACTTGGTCAAAAGTGAAAATATCCATGCAATCATCATCCGTGTAATCCATGTAATTCTCAACCATATCTTGTGTACCACATGAGGTATGATTAGGACAACCAAAATTAGAGCCATCTGATTCAGGAGTATCATTACAGAAGTCATCTACTGTACATCCTCCATCGCCCCATATATGTCTTAATCCTAGCCAATGACCGATTTCATGAGTGAGGGTTCGTCCATTATCGTAAGCAGCACTTCCCCCTCCAAAGGGCATAGCCATGGATCCTACCGAAGAATATAAAACGACTACGCCGTCTTCGTCAGCTGGTCCGCCCGATGTAGGCATTCCTGGTAATCCTGAATTATCTGGAAACTGAGCCCATCCTAAAACCCCACCGGAAATATCAAGAACCCAAATATTACAGTATAAATCCGGATCCCACTGCGTCGCAGGTTTAATGGTATTATCTACATAAGTAGTCGTCCAAGAGGGCGCTGAAAACCCAAACTCATCCCTGTGTCTTCGATTTATTCCGGGTTCGGCCAACAGGGAACCTGATTCGTCCACTTGCGCTAAACAAAATTCTATATCAGCGTCCGCTGCGACTGGGTCACTAGATCCCGCCATATTTGAAAAATCGATATTTAATTGATCCAATTGCGCCTGTATTAGAGCCTGTGAAACATTTGGTGTGGCACCTTGGGTTTGTCCATTATGAATGACATGGAAAATAACTGGAATATTATAGGTGGCCATTTGTCTAGAAGGATTTTCTAGCATTTCCTTTTTGGCCTTTTTCATCCATTTTTCAAACTCCGGGATAGTCGATCTCTCCGGATATTTTTCATTCAGAGCTTCGTTATACTCTACCGAAAAGCATCTAATGATTTCATTTTGTGAAGTCACCATCTGGGCACAGAGAAGTAACACAAAACTTAGGTAAATAAGTCTGTTCATCTTTGAAGTGTTTGTTCGTCATATTGGCACATCTTAGATGTGCGTACAGTTAATAATATAGTCTAGATTGTCATTAGGAAAGGGGACTGAAAATTACGATATTTTCAATGTATTAAAAGAATATATTAACACTTTTTATATGAGGATTATTTTAATGTGTTTTATTATGATAATGGCTATTGAAGGTCAATCACAGCATTGGTTTGGAATTCAGTCGGGTACTCAAACCAGTGACACACCTGACGAAAACGCTTTCTTAATTATCAATAATGATGAAGATTGGGATTCCTTTCGGTATTACCCTTTAATAAACCTTCTAATTTTCTATGAAAAGGTCTATCAGAAAAATAAATTAC
>JAHDBE010000084.1:3008-10910 GCA_020630555.1 Saprospiraceae bacterium | reverse complement strand
ACGCTTACCAAGACTCCATGGTACATGGATAAGATCATGCGATTCTATGGACAAAAAATAGCGGATGGCTATGATTTTCACTTGAATCTTGGCCCATTGAAAAATGTTACAGAAAATTATCATCACGATAATTTCTTTTGGCAACAAATAGTAGAGCATCCTAACTATGATGAATTTTGGCAGAAGCGGAGCATAATACCTCATTTGCATGGTATCGATCATGCGGTCATGACTGTCGGAGGTTGGTACGATGCTGAAGATCTTTATGGTCCCTTGAACATTTATAAGTCTATCGAAAAAAATTGTCCTAAGGCAAAGAATAGTATCATCATGGGGCCATGGACCCATGGAGGCTGGGCAAGAGAAAACGGTGAGCAAACCGTAAATCACATTTATTATGGAGATAGTATTTCAACATACTACCAGAAAGAAATTGAAGCCAAATTCTTTGCTCATCATCTAAAAGGACAAGGAGAAAACAATTTACCTGAAGCACATATGTTTGATACAGGTCTTAATAAGTGGGAATCATTTGATAACTGGCCTCCACAAGAAATCCCACCAGTTAATTTGGCTTTCGCCAATGGAGGGAAATTGTTGATAAATCAAGACGGAAGTAAAGAAGAAGAATTTGAATACACGAGTGACCCAGCTCACCCTGTACCCTATCGTTCTGAAACCGAAGGCCTAACTTTTACACCTAGAAATTTTATAACGGATGACCAAAGACATGCCTCTCGAAGACCAGATGTAATCAGTTTTACTACGGATATCCTTGAAGAAGACTTGACCATTGCGGGTGAAATTTTAGCGGAACTTGTGGTGTCCATGACAGGTACGGATGCTGATTTTGTAGTTAAGCTTATTGATGTCTACCCTCAGAACCATCCAAATTACGAACACAACCCAGACAATATTAAAATGGGCGGATATCAACAACTAGTACGCCATGAGGTATTTAGAGGACGTTTTCGAAATAGTTTTGAAAAACCAGAACCATTTACGCCTGGAAAAAGAGAACATGTCGAAATCCAATTGCAAGACATCCTTCATACATTTAAAAAGGGCCATAAAGTGATGATTCAAATTCACAGCACATGGTTTCCTTACATAGATCGGAATCCTCAAAAATATGTAGATAATATATTTGAAGCAGATGAAGAGGACTTCATAAAAAGCACCATTAAAATTTATGGAGACTCTAAAGTTAAAACGGGGTATAGTAACGGTATAAAATCCAAGAATATCAAGCCATAATATAAATTTGAAACCTGGTTATATTTAGATAAAAAAGGGTATCTATTAATAAGCTGTTTAAACAGCTTATTAATAGGAGCCGGTTAAAAACAACAGAAAAAAGATGAAAAATATACTTGTTTTACTCCTTCTTTTATTCAGCTCTAATTATGCGAAGAGCCAAAAACTCGATAGTCTCTACGCAGATAAAGTCAAAGATCTAGATAGCATTATCGAAAGTCTGTATTCGGTGATTTCGGGAGATAAAGGCGTCGAACGAGACTGGGATTTATTTAATTATCTTTTTGAAAGTGACGCTAGATTAATCCCTACTCAGTTTAATCAGACGGGACAAAGTCGGGTATTATTTATGACACCCCAAGATTATGTAGATCGGTCTGGACCATGGTTAATCCAGAATGGATTTCATGAAGTGGAGATTTCTCGGACTGTGGATCAATTTGGACACATTTATCACGTGTTTTCAAGTTATGAAGCGTATCATTCGAAAAAAGATGAAAGTCCATTTATGACTGGCATAAACAGTATCCAGTTGCACTTTGACGGAAGTCGATTTAAAATTGTAAATATTTATTGGCAACAAGCAAGTCAAAAACATCCTTTACCAGATCAATATTTAGCTAGACCTAATTCCAATCACTAAATAGAAAATCTAGAATTTCGTTGCCATTTTTAGTGGAATCCAGATAGAAGTTTTCCCAACCGTAGCTTCCATCTAAGGTTTTAAATAGTATTCGGTAATAGCCTTTAGGCAGCATAGTTAAATCCAAGGCAATGAGATTTACAGAAATGTCCTGACTCACGACCGCTTTAGAATCAAGTTCACTTTCCGAATAGCTTATTTCTAAAGCATCATAATTAATATTAGCAAAGTCCGTATTTTTTTCTGCCGGGATCACCCAATATTTATCGACTGTCTTTTGTGATTGCACAAAAATATTACCATCACCGGGAATAGGATAAACAAAGGATCCATCAAATTTTATATTGGGATTTCCTACTTGCCCTACTGGAGATCCGTTGGGATCATAAAAATTTACACCAGTAACTATACATAAATCATCAAAATTAATCTCAGAATTAGAATTAGGTTCATCGTCCGAACAACCAAAGAATCCAAAGGACAAAATCATCAATAGGGTCAAAATCTTTTTCATTCACAAGTTTTTACTTCGAACTAAATCTTAAATTTTCAGTTTCTTTATGGTTAACTATAAAACAACGATAAAATGTATGTATATCGGAAAATAAAATTAGGTACTATCCTGACATTCGCATGGAAGCATCTATTATTTTTTCTCATTTATGGCTCCATAATTACATGGTTAGATCATTATTTAGAGCACCAAGGAAGATCCTTATCTATTCCTTTTTTACCCATTAGCACCATCGGTATAGCCGTGGCATTTTATCTTGGTTTTAAAAATAATCAATCCTATGATAGGTTTTGGGAAGGTCGTAAAATCTGGGGAGGTATCGTAAATTATAGCCGAACATGGGGGAATCTAGTAAAAAGCTTTGTGACTGAAAATCACGTAACTGATCCCACAATTACTGATGCGGTTATTAAAGAAACTCATCGTCGACTTATCTATAGACATATTTCATGGCTCAACGCATTACGCTTACAACTACGAAGACCATCTAATCATAGTATCGATTTTTCAAAATCATCAGCCCGAAAACATTATAAAGGTAGACCAGGTGGAGAAGATTGGGAACAGGATGTCGCGCCATTCCTTTCTTGTGTAGAAGAACGTAATGAGTTAATGGGTTTTAAAAATGTGGCTACCCAACTTATCCGAATGCAAGGAGAAGATTTAAAGATTTTAGAACAAAAAGGCATGATCGAAGATTTTCGTCATATGGAAATGATGTCTTGTTTAGAAGAATTCTACAATCTTCAAGGCAAATGTGAGCGCATTAAAAACACGCCATTACCTCGACAATATTCCTATTTCAGTCATATCTTCGTTTGGATATTCATTTTACTCATGCCATTTGGTTTGGTCGGTGAATTTGTCTCCATGGGGCATTCGATGGTATGGATGACGATTCCATGTTATATGCTGATTTCTTGGATATTTCTGACCATGGAATTAGTCGGTGATAACAGTGAGGATCCATTTGAAAATTTCATCAATGATGTTCCGATGACTGCACTTTGCCGAACTATTGAAATTGATCTACGAGAAATGTTAGGTGAGACAGACTTGCCGCCAAAAATCGAGCCTGTGGACGGCATACTTATGTAAATGAAAAATAGCGCGGGTGTAGATGGCTGTCCTTATGGTTGGGTTTCGGCTTTCGCCAATGGAAAAGAAATAGAGTTAAAACTCTTTAAAAAATTTCAAGATTTGGTTTCGGAGTATCCCTCTGAAACAGAATTTTGGGTGGACATGCCTATTGGACTTTCAGGATCTAAGTATCGGCGCACATTGGATCAAAAAATACGCTCCCTACTTCCTAAAGGAAAAAAATCCTCTGTTTTTACACCTGCATGTCGTGAAGCCATATATACCAATGATTATACCTCAGCTAGAGAAATAAACCAACGGGTGACAGGCAAATCGATCTCAATACAAAGTTGGAATATCTCTACCAAAATCAGAGAACTCGATCAATTACTTATCCAGACTCCGAAGTATAAAATGAGAATTAATGAATCGCATCCTGAATTGTGCTTCCTAAAACTAAACAACGGCGATTCATTACCGTCGAAGCATGCACCGCAAGGAAAAAATAAAAGAATCGAAATCCTCTCCCAAAAAAATATCGATGTTTCAGCTTTATTAAAACGATTACGGCTTTCTTATTCTAAATCCAAAGTAAAAGACGACGACATATTGGATGCCCTTGTTTTATTGGTCGCACAAAGAGGGCATGTAAATACGTTATACGATGGTTTGGATGAAAAAAATATTGAAATAAAATTAAAATACTAGGTAACAGTCTGTGGAATGAATTGATTATATTAGGTGAAACACAAGTTTTTTAGTTTGAATGTTTCCCCAAATATTCATTAATCAATGCAAAACAACAATCCAATGACAAGTTCAGATAACATTCCTAATTCTGGTTTCCAATGGTCAGCTACTAAGATTTTTTTCGCTTTAATCATCACAGCGTTAATTGGTGTTGGAATAGGTCAATTAATTAAAGGTGAATCTTCTAATGGAGTTTCTAAATGTTTTCCAACGGGTGCTTTTAACAATTCGTGGGTTTTTGACTTTGGAAGAGAAAATTATAAAAAACACCTTCTCACAGAAGGCCTTGATATTCAGGTTTGTCCATGTCATGAAGGACTTGTTGTTGCAACAGCCTTACCAAACATTAATCCGCTTTCTAATGAAGAAAGAGCTAAAAGTAAATTAAAACCAGATAGTGATTACCCTAATGGGGCTAACGTCAATATATTTTACACGAGTCCTTTTAACGGGGCCTCAATAACTGGGAAAAAAGTAGAAATCAAAAATCTTAACCCTCAAACTAATCCTTTAAAAGTAGCGATAATTGATTCTGGTATTTCTGAAAATACCAATATAGCGTATAGCAATACAGCGGCAACAAACGGTTGTGATCTATGGAATTTCATTGAACCCAATGCGCAAGATGTCAAAGATAATATTGGTCACGGGGACTTAATTGCTCAGTTGATCACAGATGGAGATTTAATCTACGACAATGTCGATTTGATGATATATAAAATCATAGACGATGAAAAAGGGACATTGTTCGAAGGACTCTGTGCGTTTTACGGGGCTATAAAAAATGGTGCACAGATAATAAATCTCAGTTGGGGTTTTCAGGATTTTTGTCATGTCGATAGTCATCGACTGATTCGTGAAGCCTTTGAATATGCTGAATCTCAAAATGTCGTTGTCGTATGCGCCGCAGGAAATGACGGAGACGATAATGGCCATAAAGGACATTGGCCTTCTAATGCGTACGATATTAAAAATGACGCCGGAACTCGAATATTCAATAATGTAATCTCAGTGGGATGGTCTAAACAGAAAGCGACTAATCTTGGTTGGGCAATGTTCGAGAATTCCAACTACAGCAAAGACAAGGTTAGTCACGCCATGCCTGGAGCTTACGATGGTTTATTGGATTTACAAGGTGATTTAACATTGGCAAAAGGAACATCTTTCGCCACTGCAAAATTTACTCAACACCTAATAAATAAAATTGGCTCAGGAACATGTAATCTTAATAATTTTAGTTTATCATGTATCTCCGTTGATCAAAATCCAAACCTAAGTAATCCTAAAGTAGATATTGGTTATCTTACTTTATGAAATATTTGATTTTAGGGATTTATTTATTCATATACATTCTACCCTCACATGCGCAAGACGCATCTGAGGGTAGCCTCTTTATTAAGCAAATTAAAGAACTTAATACCCAAGAAAAATACAAGAAGTCAAAAAAGCTTTGTGATTCCATTCGACATTCCTTGCCGTTATTCTCAGTAGAAAACCAAGCATTTTATTATCGTTATTACTCAAATCTATCTTACGGATTGGATGATTTTAAAAATGCATTACTTTATCTAGATTCAGCGATTACAATTGGGCATATTCATGATTTAGATTCTTTAATGATTAGCAAGCTATATGGTAACAAAGCCATATTCTATTCTGTGCTAGATTTACCAGATAGTGTATTTTATTACTCCTTAAAATCTTTAGAAAACTCACCAGTCGACTCTGACCAAAGAGCCAGAACGCATTCTATTCTTCAAGATTTTTACGCTGAAGAAGGAAATTTCGTTAAAACGAAAAACTCTGCTCAGGGTTATCTCAATTATTACAAGAAAGCAAAAGACAAACCTAAGAAGTTAGCCTACGCCTATTTAAGATTAGGGGATGCCTATTATGATTTTAAAAATTTCGAATTGGCCTTGCCTAAATATACCAGGGCCATTGAACTCTATAACACTGTGGACGTGCTTTATCATTCGGATTCGATTGATTTATCATCGTGTTATGAAAATAGCGCAATCGCATTTCGGAATTTAAACCAATTCGATAACGCCGAATTTTTTTACAAACAAGCTGAAAACTTAAATCGAAACTTATACCCTGAAGATGATCCAAAAAACTTTAGTTTAAAAAACAACCTTTGTTATTCTCTGATAAAAAATCAAAAACTAAATGATGCCGAAAAAATCACAACGGATATATTTGACATTCTATCATCTAAACCTCATTCGTCTTATCTATTAAGTTTTACTCTTTACAATCTTGTCGAACTTCATCTTGCCAAAAACGACATTCTTACTGCCAGAAAATATTTGTCCCAGCTTGAAAACACCATCGAAAAACTAGAAGGAAATGACAGACTTAAAAGACAACTCGATCTAGGCATTATAAAATCCGATGTCATATTGACGGAAGTCAAAGAAAACAAAACCATATCAGCAAAGGATAAAGACTATTTACTTAACCACAAAAATCTTTTAACCCAAACGGCATTAACGCGCCCTAACGAAAAAAGTCAAATCGAATTTCAAAAAGAAAGTAAAAAGTTTTACGAAAACATCATTCAGATTTTTGAGAACTCTAATGATCCTGAATTAAAAAACCTCGTTTTCAAACTTATTGATGAAGCCAAATCTTTTGCCTTAAAAAACAAATCACTTTTTCAAATAGCCTCTGACGAAGAATCCAAAATCCAATTAAATATTGATAGCCTTTCAAGAATTATTAGTTCTATAGAGGAAGACATTGATATTTCTAAATCCAACAAAAAAATCGATAGCCTGAATTTTTTGATCGTAAAAAAACAAACCGAACTTGATGAGTTTTACCTAATGCGAAATGAACTATTAGTCAAAGAAAATGAAAAACTCGAATCTCATTTTAACCCCGCTCAAGATGTTCTTTACCTAAATTACTTTTGGGGAAAAGACTCAATTTACGTGGGGACACTCCTTAATGATATTATTAAGAATTACACACTTGGTTCGACTAAGAAAATCAACTCGGACATTCGGACTTGGTTATATCAGATTACCCATAAACAAGAATTAAACAATGAATTAATATTCCCACTCATCAATATTGAGCTCGACTCAAGTGTAAAAAATATAGTGGTGATTCCTGATGGACTTTTAGCTCAAGTACCATTTGAAGCCATTCGAAAGAATGATCAATATTTAATGGAACAATTTTCAATTTCCTACGATCACAGTTTCAGTTTTCATTGCTTAAATAATTCAATGGACAAAAATCAGAATTCTAAAATTTATGGTTTCGCCCCTAGCTTTGGAAAAGAACGAATTATAAATACACGAAAACCTATCAAACTCGGCCCACTTCCAAACAACATTAAAGAAATTCAACAGATTAAAGGACTGGGTGTGGACATCATAAATTTTAAGGAAGGCGCAGCAAGTCGTGATACATTTTTATCCGCTTTAAATGATGCATATATTCTTCATATCTCTACACATGGCGTTGTTGATGATTCTTTAAATGCATATTCCTTTTTGGCTTTCGCCAATAAAAAAGATCAGAAATCAATACTCTACTTAAATGAGATTTTTAATGCTCCTTTAAACGCAGAGATGGTAGTATTGAGTGCATGTAATACAGGTATTGGCGAAATAAAAGATGGAGAAGGAATTATGTCTATGGG
>JAHDBE010000084.1:0-2998 GCA_020630555.1 Saprospiraceae bacterium | reverse complement strand
GCGCTAAATCTATTATCACCAGTCTATGGGAAGTTAATGATGGTGCGACCTCTGACATCATGCTAAATTTTTATAAAAACTTACAATCTGGTAATTCTAAAAATGATGCATTGGCGAAAGCCAAACTGAACTATTTAAAAAACAGCATCGGTCAAGATCAACACCCGTATTACTGGGCCTCTTTTATTGCTATGGGAGATATGAGTCCCGTACAATTAGAATATAACATTTGGAAATTTATTTTACCCATGTTACTTATTCTGGTCTTATTTATCTTTTTCAGGAAGAGAATGTTCGCCGGATTTAATCAATCGACTTCCTAAAGTCTTTGGCTTTTTTATAGAACAGATGATCGGGTTGTAAATCAATTCGATCAAGGACTCTGTAGACTTCCTCTAAGTTTCCAAGCTTAAGGTGACCTAACATCATATTCCATTCAGCATAGTCTTCCATCTCAGTGGCCGTACCCAAAAATTTTCGGTACATCTGAATCGCCAATTCTGTATTACCATTTTTAAAGTAGGCATTTGCTCGATAATAGATAGATTGCATGTAATCTGGATCTGATTTTTCTATCTTCAAAAAATGACCTACAGCGGCATTATAATTTCCAGATTCGTATTCGATGACTCCTTTATACAAAAGAGTTTCAGTGTTTTCATCAGACCTCTTAATATCTGATTTTTTAGAGTAATAATTCTCTGCTACCAAAGCATTAGCATCATAGTTTGGCCCGGCGTTCCATCTATCAAATAAGAAAAAAGCAGCAGCGAGGATTAAAAAAGCAGCAGCGATTCGCAAATAAAAAACAGATCGTAAATTCCTTACATTGTTTATAGGTTTCTTTTCGTCATCAAAGTAATCCTCACCAAGTTTATTAAGGGTATTTTTTAAATCTTCTGGAACCGTTGAACGTTGTGCCATCGCAGACTCACGTATTCTTTTATACTCATCAAAGGATTCTTTTTCCTTAGATGTTAGATTATTAGTGAAATCACGAATCTCCTCTACCGAAGGATTCTGCCTCAATATGTCTTCAAACTTTTCGTATAAAGCACTCATATTAAATCTTTATATCTAGGATCTTTTTTGATTAATTCGATTAACCGCGCTTTACACTCGGCTGCTTTTTTACGTGTATACGCATAACTCAAATTTAGTTTCTCTGCTATTTCGGGCCACTTCATATACTTGCCTTCACTGTTTTTTGACCAGGATAATTTAATTAACTGTTGGCAAGATGGCCCTAACTTTTCAATGTACTCATGAACCAATTTATTACGCTCTAAAAGCTCATACTTTTTAAAAAGAATTTCGGCATCCACATCAGAGCTTATTGCCATAGAGACATCTTCAAAATTCCCAGAAAATTCTTTCTGCCTTTTGCGTTTGAGATTTATCCATTTGCGCTTACATATTAACAACAAAAATGGCATCAAAGGACAAGTCAATTTGAAATCATTTTGAGCCAACTCGTAAAGACTAACTACTGCATCTTGGAAAATATCTTTGGCATCTGATTTTAGTCCCCCATTCTTAAGAATCATCGAAATCACTGGCTTATGCATTTTCTGATATAATTCATCAATGACTTCTCTGTCATTGTTTAATAATGCATCAATAAACCGCTGATCTTCATGGGTGCTCATCAAAGTGGTCTTAGTACGCATTAAAGTTAATCTTATTCAAGAGTTAATCACAGAAATGTCGTCTTTGATACCCCCGTCTAAAAAAAATATATCATGCTGCAGCACAATTTAGATTAAACGCATTATACATATAAATCGCTAAGTGTACTTCGCCACGATCCGGTAAAATTGCAATTCTCGAGGTAACACAATTACAAAACATTTGATTAGGGTATAAATCAATTGAAAGCCCATTCGATTGATGAATTAACTCTTTCACCTAATTAAAATCGAGAAAAATGAAACGTATTATTCAAGCATGTTGCCTTCTAATTCTAATCGGAACTATGAGTTCATGTGCAAAAACAAAGTATGGTTGTTATTCCTTTTCCAAGGAAAAACCCACAAACTCGAAATTCAAGAAAAAAACATTTAAGAAAAGGTCAATGACCTCAAGACCTATCACCCTTATCGACATTGCCGAAGTATCGGTTATTTCTAAACCCTATTAAAAAAGTAATCATGAAATATATCCTTTTAATTCTAGCCCTTCTGGGAACGACTTTAACAGCTGATGCACAATTACGACTTGGTCTAAAGACCAACTACGGTAAGACTATGAGTACACCTAACACGATTCAGTATGGAGACGAACAAGGCTATTTAGCTTATAATCTCACCTATACTGGTACATCAGATAACGTATCTTTTGGTCTGACAAGTTATTATGAAGCAGGTTATCTATTTTTTCAAAGCGATATGCTTTACCGTAAATCCACTAGTAATTTTACATTCCAGAATTTTACTGAGGCAGGAGCTCCTGTCCTTAGATTCGAAGAAACAAATCACATGTTACATCTACCCATTCAAGGTGGGATCTTATATAAGGATTTTAAGTTCGGCGTGGGACCCATGTTTAATTTAAATCTAGATAGCGAACTCGTTTTGGATCAAATGGATCAATTTGAAACGAATGCTAGAGACTGGGCTATGGGTTTTCAATTTATGGTAGGTTATAAACTCATGAAAAATGTCCATTTAGATCTAAAATTTGAAAGAACCTTTAACAACATAGGTGATCACTACATCTATAGAAACGAACCAACATCACTCAGTACAAGCCCTAACATGCTAAGCGCAAGTATCGCATTGGTTTTATAATATATTCTTATCCCACAAGTCTCCCGGATCGGTTTCGTCTTTCACCTCTTGATCCGGGTGTTCTTTTCTTCGATTCAACTAAACTTCCAGTATCTTAAATCCATGAAGAATACTGGATTTTTATTTTTACTTGTCTTGACTATGATTGGCTGTCAAAAGCAAAAACCTTCAAATATTTTCAAACCTGAGATGAATGTGAGTTTTGGAAC
>JAHDBE010000083.1 GCA_020630555.1 Saprospiraceae bacterium | reverse complement strand
CGTCACTCAAGTGTATAATTTATATTTGGCGAGTAATTCATTCCTAGTCAATTTAAACGGATTTCAAAATTTAACATCGCTTCAAGGATACCTAATTGTTATTGGTAATGATGCTTTACAAGATATACATGGATTAAGTGGATTGACGTCAATTGGAGCAGGTTTAGAAGTTTCTCATTCAAAAATATTACAAAATTTAGATGGATTAAGCGGAATTACGTCCATTGGAGGGGATACGCATATATGGCTGAATGAAGGATTATTAAACATTGATGGGTTAAGTGGGTTAATATCAATAAATGGAGATTTATATATTGAGCAAAATCCTGTTTTGCAGAATATTAATGGATTAAATAGCTTGCAGTCATCTAGTTATATTTATGTTCGGCTTAATGAGACCTTACAAGATTGTTGTGCATATCTTTTATTTCTTCCTTTAAATGATATTCTTGGCTTTGTGTTTGAAGACAATGCCATTGGCTGTAATAGTTTTGTTGAAATAAACGATGTTTGTGATGGAGGATATTCTACACTAAAATTAAAATGTTACTATGACATAAATGAAAATGGTTTTCAAGAAATGAATGAATTTTCAATGTCTAATGTTCCGATAGCGTTAAATGAAAACACCTTTTTCACCAGCTTAGTTGATGTTAATAGCATGTATGTCGAAATGGGTAATGTAAAGTGCAACGTTCATTCTCAATATTTAGAAACATGGGAAATCACAACAGACTCGATAAGTTTTAATTTTTATTTGGATGAGCATTATGAAGATACATTGGTATTTGGCTTGTCGCCAAAGGTTTTGATCCGTGATTTCTCCGCTTCGTCTATAGTTGGTGATTTCCGTTGTAATAGTTCGAGAATCAAACGTGTATTTGCTCGCAATAATGGTATAACCATAATGGATGAAGGTATCTTATGGTTGGTAATGGACGAGAACGTTGATGATATAATATTTATTGACGAACCGGATATTATAGTGTCAGACTTTAAGGTAGGCTGGATGTTTAATGATTTATATCCGGGTCAAAGTCTTGAAAAGAGAGTACAATTGAATCTTCCGGGTGTAGAAGAATTGGATCTTGGAACAAGCCTTAATTATGTCAGTTATATAATTGGAAATGATCAATTAGGAAGCTTTGGTACTTATCCATTTGTTTATACCGATGAATTTACCTGTGCGTATGATCCCAATGACAAATTGGTTCAACCTCAATACCCGGGACATTATAATCTATTTGATGAATATTTAAATTTTACGATTCGTTTTCAAAATACTGGAAATGCAGAGGCTTACGATGTGACGGTATTAGATACACTTGCGGATTATCTGGATGAGACGAGTTTTAGAATGATTGCATCCAGCCATGATGCCTATTTAACAACGAGCCTTGATCCCGAAAATCGCTTATTGCGATTTCATTTTGAAGATATCAATTTGCCAGATAGTCTCTCGGATCCCAAAGGGAGTCAAGGGTATATCAATTTTGAAATTAAGGTAAAAGAAGATATTGAAGAAATGACTTTAGTAGAAAATACTGCTGGTATTTATTTTGATTTAAATCCTCCTATTATTACCAATACAACGGAGAATATATTGGTGAGTACATTTGATTTTGACGAGGACGGATTTCTGTTATGGGATGATTGCGATGATTATAATGAGGAAATTAATCCAGATAATGTAGAGATTTATTACAATGGAATAGACGATGATTGTAATGAAGAGACAGTAGATGACGATCAAGATGCAGACGGTTATGCTATTGAAGAAGATTGTAACGATGAGTACGCTTTAATTAACCCAGGGATGGAAGAGATACCTTTTAATAAACTGGACGATGACTGCAATGAAGAAACACTTGATGCTGATGGAGACCAAGATGGAGTTCCAATCGATGAAGACTGCGATGATGACAACGCAAATATCTATCCAGGAAATGAAGAGATAGTGTACAACGGTATCGATGACGATTGTGATGAAATGACATTAGACGACGATCTAGATCAAGATGGTTACAATATGGCTGACGATTGTAATGACTTAGATTCCTTAATCAACCCAGGTGCCGTCGAAATCCCCAACAATGGCATTGACGAAGATTGTGATGGGGTAGATCTAATGGTCAGCACAGAAAATATTGCTTTAGCCAGCATTAGGGTGTTTCCAAACCCGACCATACATACACTTCAACTCCGGTCAGAAGAAACGGTATTCAGCTATAAAATCATCAACAGCCTTGGACAAGTGATTAGAACTTCAACGACATTCGGAGAAAGCCAAACGATCGATGTGTCAGCATGGCAGCAAGGCGTGTATTATGTGGAGTTGCAGTTGGAGGATGGGGAGAGAAGTGTAAGGAAATTGATGGTGTTAAAGTAAGCTATGGTTAATCCAACCTCAACTCATCATCTCTGACTAACATTAAGATGGCACTATGAGGAGCGACAATATATTCCTCCTTGTTAAAATTTACTTGGAATACACTTTTTTGTATATATACCGCCATGTCTCCTGGTTTAGGCTGAAGAGGGACATATCTTACCTCTTCTGTTTTTTCCTTCCAGGGTTCGTCGATGTCAGAGATGGCTGGTATAGGGTAACCAGGTCCGACTTTAATGACAAAACCAGATCGGAGTTCTTCCTTCTTATGCATGCCTTGAGGAAGATATAATCCACTATCTGTTTTGTCCGATGGACTTGTAGGTTTGATTAATACGCGATCGCCGACCACGATTAATTTTTGTATATCACGTTGTTTTAGATTTAACATTTTAAGTCATGGTGTGATAGATGTTCATGACATCATCGTCATCTTCTAATTTGTCGATGAGCTTTTCGATGTCTTTGGCTTCTTCCTCATCCAGTGATTTTGTCTGCTGAGGGATTCGTTCAAATCCAGAGGAGTTGATTTCTAAGTTTCTTTCTTCAAGCGCAGCTTGAATTTTTCCAAAACTTTCAAAACTTCCATACATCATGATCATGCCATCCTCTTCATCTACAAAAACCTCTTCTACCCCGTAATCAATAAACTCTAATTCGAGTTCATCTAAATCAAGATCTCCTTTTTCAATTTTAAAATGACATTGATGATCAAACATAAAATTAACAGAACCCGAAGTGCCTAGATTACCATTGCACTTGTTGAAGTAACTTCTGACATTCGCAACTGTACGCTGGTTATTATCCGTAGCTGTTTCAATCAAAAAAGCGATACCGTGTGGTCCATATCCTTCAAATAATACCTCCTTATAATCAGAAGTATCCTTATCCGTTGCTTTTTTAATTGCACGTTCAATATTGTCCTTAGGCATATTAGCGGCACGAGCATTTTGAATGACGGCTCTTAATTTAGAATTAGATTCTGGATCAGGACCACCTTCCTTAATGGCGATTACGATGTCTCTACCAATTCGGCTAAAAACTTTGGCCATCTTGCTCCAACGCTTCATTTTTCTGGCCTTACGAAATTCAAATGCTCTTCCCATGACTCTAATTTTGCGCCACAAAGTTAATACATAACAAAGGCATGTCAAAAATGGACTACATCTAATTCGCAGATAGATATTTTACATTTTGATACATTTGAGCTCGTGAATCCATTGATTAGCATATTGATGCCTGTTAAAAATGCCATGCCCTATCTTAGGGAGTGCATTGAATCTATTAAAATACAATCAGAACCAAAATGGGAACTGATCGCTGTGGATGATTCCTCTACGGATGATTGTTTTCACATCCTTAAAAATATGTCTTCTGAAGATTCCCGGATAAAGGTGATTAAGAACCCAGGTGTGGGTATTATTCATGCTCTAAGACATGCATTAAATAATTCAATCGGGGACTATATAACTCGAATGGATGCAGATGACATAATGTATCCTGATAAATTAAAAGCGTTGTTGGAATGTATAAGTTCTTCCGATCAAAATGCATTAGCTATCGGAAGGGTCGAGTATTTCTCTGAGGGTCAATTAGGAAAAGGTTATTTGGCTTACGCCAAATGGTTAAATGATCTATGTGATTCGCGCACTCATCAAAAAGAGCAGTTTAAAGAATGCGTGATACCCTCTCCTTCATGGATGTGTCATCGTGATTTTTTATTGAGTTGTGGTGCCTTTGACGAAAGTCGATATCCTGAGGATTATGATCTGTGTTTTAGGTTTTTACGACAAAATCCTAAGATAAAATCAACAGAAACTGTTGTTCATAAATGGAGAGATCATAGTACGCGTGCTTCTCGAAACCTGGATGAGTATAAAGACAATCGTTTCTTGGAGATTAAAATTCATTACTTTTTAAAAGATCATTATATTCCTGAAAAACCTCTATTTATATGGGGTGCAGGGACTTCCGGTAAACAAATTGCCAAAGCACTAATCGAAGAGGATGTAAAATTTAAATGGCTGACTAATAATCCCAAAAAAATTGGTCATAATGTATATGGACAAACTCTAAAAGATTCTGATATAACAGATTTGTCAGAAAGTCAAATCATTATACGAATTGGAAATCCTAAAGCATTGACGCAAGTCAAAAAGCATTTAGAAGAAAATTTTCCTTCGGCGAAAGCCTATTATTTTTGTTGATTAAACATGTGTAAAAACTCACTCGTCATCATGGCTGTCGCTCCCCATAAGACATGGCCGAATAAATCATAATAAGGGACGTTTTTTAAGACAGAACCTCTGACCTTAATATCCGTTTTGCCAAAAATTTGAGGATTACTTAAATAACTCAATGGCACCTCTAATACGGAATGAACTTCGGATACTTGTAATTCGAAATTAGGTGTATAGTCTAAAGTAGTAATGTAGGGATAGACTAAAAAATTACTGACATAAACATACAAGGGTGTTAATTGTCGAATGAGTTGAGCATCTTGTCGAGAGACGCCAATTTCCTCTTCTAATTCTCGTAAGGCACAATCTTCGAGCGAACTGTCCTGCGCTTCCAGTTGACCTCCTGCCAAGCTAATCTGCCCGCTATGAGGATCACCATTGATCTCTTTTCTTTTGATATAGCATACATAGGCTTCTCCGTCTTTTTCGTAGAGAAGAAAATTAACGCATGCTGTTTTGTAATCTTTTTCTGGGATACTATAAAGCGCATTGGAAACAGGTGATCCCAATCCCTGAATAGATCGACCACCAAGCGGCACTTCCTTGAAATGTTGTATTAGTTCTATCAAACTTCCGTAATTAAAAAAAGCTCTGACCACGAGGGTCAGAGCCGGGTAAAAACCCTTCTAAGGGTGTTAAAACACTTTATACGCTTTATTTGTTCGACTTCTGTAAATAATCTTCTAAGGCCATAGACATAGAAGGAATATTTGGGGCAGGTGCCGGTATATTTACATATAAATCGCGATCAAGGACCGCTTTCATAGTTGTCTTGCCAAAAATAGCTAAACGTGTATCATTCTGTTTGAAATCTGGGAAGTTTTCGTAGAGCGAAGCAATCCCTAGCGGGCTAAAAAATACAAGGATATCATAAGTGACATCGCTTAAATCTGATAAATCACTCGCCACAGTACGGTACATCATGGCATCCTTAAAATCAAATTCATTTTCTTCTAAGAAGTTCACAACATGCTTAGCGCCTAAATTTGAACACGGAAGTAAGAAGTTATCCGTTTCTCTATGTTTCATTAGAGCCGTCGATAAATCCTCTATTTTTCGTACACCTACAAAGACTTTACGCTTACGGTAGACGATAAATTTTTGAAGATAATTTGCTATGCTTTCGGTCAAACAGAAGTATTTAGTACTCTGAGACATACTCACACGCATCTCCTGAACCATTCTGAAAAAGTGCTCAATTGAGTTCTTACTCGTAAATATTATGCACGAGTAATCATCTGGTCTTAATCTGTTTTTACGAAATTCTTTTTCTGTAACAGCTTCTACATGAATAAAAGGCCTCCAGTCAATCTGCAGATTCCACTTCTTAGCAAGATCAAAATAAGGTGATCTTTCAGGTTTTGGTTGAGAAATAAGAATGGTCTTGACCTTCTTATAATTCTCTACATACTCATTGGTTTCCTTCGTCGTGGTTTTTGACGCCATTCTGATGGTTTACTTCAATAATAATACGCACTTAGCCGATAATAAATCTATATAAGATAAGTACGGGTGCCATTTCGCAAGCGCAAAGGTAGACAAAAAAGTGGAATAAGTTGCTGCTCAAGTACCTTGAAAATATTAATGACCCTCTTAACAATCTAAACAGATATAAAAGGAGAATTACGACAAAAACACTGTAAATCAAGGCTTTTCCTAAAACGTCTGGGCCAAAGGCAATAAATAGATTGATGGGTAAAAGAAATATCCCTAAGACAATATTAAAAGAACCAATTGTAAACGAAAATTGGGACGTTTCTTTTCCAATGGGGAATATGTACCCTAATAAAAACATAATTATATGTCTGACAAAATACACACCAGCTATACCAGCGAAAAGTATTCCCCAAAATCGAATCCCTTGTATTGTGCTTTTCTCAGCGGTCCATAAATAAAGAAAAACGGCTAGCTGTATTGCAAAGAATGTATACATTAGAAAGTAGAGTAGAGAACCTCCATTGGATTCCGTCCGCATCGATTGTTTTAAAATATTATCATTTAAAACCCCTTTTGCTATTTTTTCTATGTTCGATCGATTTTGACTAAAAAGTATCGCAAAAACTATACTTGAAAACAATAAGATCCAGAATACGAACTGACCTTTATCCTGATTCTCTTGGCTTTTATTCAGGTTTCGCCTTTTCTTTTTTCGCTCTTTTCTTAACGGAATATGACTTACGTCAAAAGGATTAATGTCACTATTTAGTTGTGTAGTTTCTTGATTTTGATTATTGATTCCTTTGGTTTCACGAACCTCAAAAATATTACTCTGCTTAAATGTAGAATCGTTAGTCTCATTGATCTCCACCGGTCTCACTTCGAATGGATTAGAGCCCTGTTGACTAAAAACGGAGCCATATAAAAAGCTGAATAAGCATAATATCAGAAAGCGCCTTGACATTCTGTAAATGTAAGCATAGAACCACAAACCTCCCTAAGTATGAATGCATAAACAATATGTCAATGCCTGTTAATGAGCTGTTAATCGGCTGCTCTGTCATCTGTTTAGTTGTTACCTTGTGGAAAAGATTCCTTGCATGCCAGGTTATTTGATTCGTCGATTAGTCACACTTGGAGGTTTGGCCGTTGCTGGCCTTATCGTTTTGCAGTCTTATTGGATGTACCAATCTTGGAATTTGGAAGATCAAGAATTTCATCAAGACGTATCGTTGGCATTAAGAGAAGTGGCGACATCGATTGCAGATTTTGAGGATTTTGAATTACCAAAACAAGATTTAATTCAGCGTCGTTCCTCCAATTATTATGCAGTGAATATCGACGGAAAAATTGATGCGAATGTTTTAGAAGACTACCTCATTCAAGAATTTGAAAAAAGAGAAATAAATACGGATTTCGAATATGCCGTATATGACTGTCAGAGTGATGATCTGGTTTACGGAAATTATTGCAACCTAAGTGATAAAGATGCTACGACTAATTCTACTGAGGTCCTTCCTAAGTTCAAAGATTTAGTCTATTACTTTGTGGTTAGATTCCCTTCTCGAAAGAGTTATCTCCTTGGAAATTTATGGCAGTCGGTCCTGTTTAGTTTGTTTTCGATTATGGCCTGCTTGTTTTTTATTTACTCGGTCTGGGTTATTACAAAGCAGAAACGACTGTCGGAATTGCAGAAAGATTTTATAAATAATATGACGCACGAGTTTAAAACGCCGATTAGTTCGATCAGGATTGCGTCTGATGTTTTGGCTTCCGCCAATGTTGTAAAGTCAGATGATCGATTAAGTAAATATGCTTCAATTATTCAGGATCAGAATAAGCGTTTAAATACTCAAGTAGAAAAAGTGTTAAACATTGCAAGGATTGATAAAAATGAATTCGAGTTAAAGTTAGAAGAAATAAATCTGCATGAAGACCTAAGGAGAATTGCGAGTTCGGAAGGTATCCGAATTAAAGCTCTTGATGGCACTTTAACGAGCCGTTTTGACGAAAGTCAAGTTATAATAAAGGCTGATCACTTGCACTTCAGTAATATGATTACCAATGTTATTGATAATGCTATAAAATATAGTAAGGAAGCACCAATAATTACTCTAAGCACTAGATCCGAAGAAAACGAGGTCATTATAGAGGTCAAAGATCAAGGGATAGGCATTGATAAGGAACACCTACCAAAACTTTTTGATCGATTTTATAGAGTTGGTACAGGGGATAAACATGATGTCAAAGGATTCGGCTTAGGATTATTTTATGTCAAGCGAGTTTGTCGATCGCATGGATGGCAAGTGGAGCTAGACTCTGAGAAAGATAAAGGAACTACAATACGTTTTATTTTACCAATACATTCAAAATGAATCAAGACGCCCATTTACTTTATGTAGAAGATGATGAAACTTTGTCTTTTGTAACGAAGGATAATTTAGAGCAACATGGTTTTATAGTGGATCATGCTATTCATGGTGTACAAGGATTGGAGAAATTTAAACAGAGCTCGTACGATTTGTGTATCCTAGATGTTATGCTACCCGAGATGGACGGCTTCGAACTGGCTGAAAAAATCAGGACAATCAACCCTCAAATTCCTATATTGTTTTTAACGGCTAAATCACTAAAAGAAGATCGTATTCGGGGATTGCGAATCGGTGGTGACGACTACATTACAAAACCATTTAGTATTGAAGAGCTTATTCTAAAGATTGAGATTTTTCTCAAACGAAAATATATCGATAAGGCTTTACCCGAACTTATTAGTCTTGGTGGATATACCTACGATCATCAGAACCTTGAGTTAAAGCATCCTGAGTATTCTAAGACTCTTACTCAGAAAGAGGGCGACCTTTTGATGATGCTTATAAATAACAGAGACAAAGTCTTACGCCGTGGGACAATTTTAGAAAGCCTTTGGGGAGAGGATGATTATTTTTTGGGACGAAGCATGGATGTATTTATTAGCCGTTTGCGAAAACATTTAAAGCAAGATGAAGGCATTAAAATTGAAAATATTCATGGTGTCGGGTTTAAGTTGACGGCCAAGTGATGTCTACGGAAGACAATATTTATCTTTTAAAAGAGAATGAATGTTCACAACGCTTGTTTTTAAACGTTATTAATTAGAACAAGCTAAGTTTACATTATGGACTTCCAATTATTGTCCCGCCTTCACAGTATATGTGCCGTTTTGTTATTTACGGTTTCAGTACAATCACAAGATGTTATACTAAAGACTCAAGCGGATGTAGATGCTTTTGATCCAAACATTAGCTCCATAGAAGGAAGTCTGTACATTGGCGACACTACGGCGATGTCCGACATTTATAATTTGCACACCCTTTCTAATCTGGAAGAGCTATCGTTGGATTTATTTATTATGAATAATCCTCAACTCGAAAACTTGACTGCCTTTTCTAATTTAAATGAAGTAGCTAATGTGTCGATTATAAATAACGATAAGCTACAAAACCTCAAAGGCCTGGAAAAATTTAGTTCTATTCAAGGTGTCTTTTTAATAGATGACAATAATGATTTAATTGATTTGCAAGGTCTGGATAACGTTACGAAAATACATGGAGAGCTTAGACTTAGTTGGAGTTATGATCTAATCTCATTAAAGGGATTAGATAATCTAAAAGAAATAAATGGACGTTTCGAATTGGTCTCAAATAACAAGCTCACTGATTTATCCGAATTGAGCCAATTAACAGAGTTGAATGGTGAATTAATCCTAAGTCATAATTACGGACTACAGTCTTTAGAGGGATTACAAAATTTATCCGATATCCCGGGTACTTTAGAAATACAAACCCATATAGAATTAAAGGATTTAAATGGTTTAAGAGGGCTAGAAATTCTATCGGGTAATTTATACATCCGAAATAATAAATTACTGAAAAATGTTGAAGGTCTTGAAAAATTAAAGTCAATTACAGGAACAATGGAATTGCGCTTAAATCAAGCAGTGACAAACTTAGTTGGATTGTCAGGACTTAAAGATTTAAAAGGAAATCTGATCATTGATGAATGTTTCTGGTTTGAGAGTTTTGAGGGATTAGATAGTCTAAATCATGTGAAAGGGAATTTGCAATTAAATAAAAGCTTTTTCATTGAAAGTTTAGAGGGACTTGAGAATATGGTTCCATCGACTGGATCCATTCAGATTACGAATAATGAATCTCTGAATGACTGTTGTCCACTGAGCAATTATATCGTTTTGCATGGAGAATATAATCCAAATTTAAATTTGTGGAATAACCTCGAGGGATGTAATTCTAAAAATCAAATATTACTGGCGTGTTCTGATGTTTTTGCTTTTTTTCATTTGAAAGCATTTTATGATCTAAACTCTGATGGGATTCAGAATGAAGGCGAACCTAGGCTTGACGATATCAATATCGAAGTAAACGATAAAAGATTTTACTTGAACCAGGAATGGAACAAGGTGCATGCTTTGAAAGGAATGGTACACTGTAAGGTTCCAGACGATGTTATAGAAAATTGGGTCATAACGACAGGAAATTCTGATTTGACTCTATCCATTGAGGAAAGTTTTCAAGACACGATTATATATGGATTAAGTCCTTTGGTTTTAGATCGAGACATAAATACATATTTAGTATCAGATCCATTCCGATGCAATAGCACTGTTGATATGAGATGTACTGCCAAGAATAAAGGAACATCCACACTTCAAAACGCCAAAATGTGGGTTGAATTGGATACTTTGATTGATGAGTATTACTTTATAGACCAACCAGATTATAAAATTGGTACTCATAAAGTAGGCTGGGATATAGAAAATCTCTTTCCGAGTCAATCTACTTTTGTTAAGATTCGATTTGACATTCCGAGCGTAGAAATTTTAGAACCAGGCACAGTACTAAGTTTTAAATATTATCTACAGGGTGCTGACCAATTTGATGCATTTAATTCGTATCCAAAAATTTTAC
>JAHDBE010000082.1 GCA_020630555.1 Saprospiraceae bacterium | reverse complement strand
TAAATCTCGAGGACGATTAGTGGCCTTATATCAATTCAATATTGTTTTTGGAATTCTTATAGCTTTTTGCTCTAACTATTTATTAAGTAGTATTGAGACCGATTCTTGGAGATGGATGATTGGCATTGAAGCAGTACCTGCCGCTATATATGCACTTATGGTATTTGGTGTCCCTAAAAGTCCACGATGGCTTGCCATTTATGATCATAATTATGACGAAGCTAAATCTGTACTTCATCAGATTAATCCAAATTCTAATCCAGAGGAAGATTTACAGAACATCTTGTCGCATGACAAAAGCGGCGATAAATCTGAATCCATATTCATAAAAAAATATCGAAAGCCATTAATGCTCGCTTTTTTGATCTCCTTCTTTAATCAATTTTCAGGGATTAATGCTTTTCTATATTATGCGACACGCATATTCGAAATTGCAGGATTAGGATCAGATTCCGCCTATTTAAGTAGTGTTGGAGTTGGAGTCGTTAATTTGATTTTCACAGTTCTAGGTATGATTTTAATTGATCGTTTAGGTCGACGTCAGTTGTTGTTTATTGGATCCGTCGGTTACATCATATCACTAAGTCTTGTCGCGATGGCCTTTGCGTATTCTTGGACGGGGATGGCTGTCCCACTCTTCTTATTTTTATTTATTGCGTCACATGCGATTGGGCAAGGAGCTATTATATGGGTTTTCATTTCTGAGATATTTCCTAATCATTTGCGGGCTCAAGGTCAAAGTTTTGGTACCGGGACACATTGGGTCTTAGCTGCAGCCATTCCTTCATTAGTTCCGTTTTTATTTGAATCCATAGGACCTGCTCCAGTTTTTGCTTTCTTTGCATTTATGATGGTGCTGCAGCTGCTGTTTACATGGAAACTAATGCCTGAAACAAAAGGAATAAGCCTAGAAGAACTTCAAGAAAAACTAACCATATGAGATTAATCATCGTCCTTTCCGTTTTCTTATGCATTGGATGTAAATCCGAAAACAAAAAAGAAGTCCCTCCGGAAATAACGGATCAAGAAACTACTGTTGAAGAAAAAGAACTTTATGCTGAAGATCATAGAAATCAATTTCATTTTTCACCTCCGGTAAATTGGATGAATGATCCGAACGGAATGGTATATTTTGATGGAGAGTATCATTTATTTTATCAGTATCACCCTGAGTCAAATGTTTGGGGGCCCATGCATTGGGGTCATGCGATTTCCACCGATCTAGTGCATTGGGAGCATTTGCCTATTGCTTTATATCCTGATGATTTAGGGTATATCTTCAGTGGTAGCGCGGTCATAGATTGGAAAAACACTTCTGGCTTTAGTAAGAATGGAAATCCTCCAATGGTAGCCATATTTACACATCATGATCCTAAAGGAGAAAAGTCAGGTTCAAATAATTTTCAATCCCAAAGCATTGCCTATAGTTTAGACAAAGGGCGTACTTGGAAAAAATATGAAGCCAATCCTGTGATCCCTAACTCTCAAAACATAAAAGATTTTAGAGACCCTAAGGTTATTTGGGACAAGGATAGAAATCAATGGTTGATGGTTTTAGCGGCTGGTGATCACGTTAAATTCTACAGCTCGAAGAATCTCAAAAAATGGACTTATTTAAGTGACTTTGGTCGGGATTTAGGAGCACATGGGGGCTTATGGGAATGCCCAGACTTTTTTCCTATGAAAGTTGAAAATTCCGCGGTTGAAAAATGGGTTTTATTACAATCTATTAATCCAGGTACGCCGAACGGTGGGAGTGGAACACAATATTTTATTGGTGAATTCGACGGCAAGGAATTCACCGTCGATCCAGATTTTGCAAAATACTTAAGAAGAGGAAAAGGAGTATGGTTAGATCAAGGTAGAGATAATTATGCCGGTGTTACTTGGTCTGATATTCCCGAAGAAGATGGGAGACGACTCTTTATGGGTTGGATGAGTAATTGGGATTATGCACAAGTGGTCCCCACAGAAAAATGGAGATCGGCTATGACTCTACCACGTCAGTTGATTCTTGTTGGAGACAATATTGGATATCGTTTAAGATCACGTACCATAAAAGAATTAGAAGAACTTAGAACGGATGATGGAATCGTATTAGACAATATAATTATTAGCGATTCGATCAATGTCGATATCGATCCATCCATGTTAGAGATCAATTTAAATCTTGACACCGAAAATACAAAGGCAACAGCTTGCTGGATCGAACTATCTAATGACTTAGGTGAGAAGCTTGACATTTATATGAATTTTGGTGACCAGAGTATTATGATCGATAGAACCAAATCCGGCAAAACAGCATTCTCTGATAAATTTCCGAGTCGAATCTCTGGTTTATTAGGTATTGAAAAACTGATTAGAGAAGTAACGATTTATTTAGATCATTCGTCTTCAGAAGTTTTTGTCAATCGTGGTTTGTGTACTATGACAAACGTACACTTTCCAACAAGACCGTACAATACTCTTAAACTTAAGTCCATCGGAGGTATCACAGTTATGAACGTTTTTAGCGCAACCAAATTGAAAAGTATCTGGTAATAACTTATTTATATCCATGGAAAAAATCAACTACGGTACAAGCCAAACAAATTACTCCCGATTAATTGCTGGGTGCATGAGATGGGGTACCTGGGGAGCGAATCTTGATACCTCAGGATTTCAAAAAAACATTAGCCGTTGTCTTGAATTAGGTATTACAAGCTTTGATCACGCGGATATTTATGGTGGCTATTCAACAGAGAAGGATTTCGGTGATGCCCTTAAAGGAATGAATCTGAATAGAGACGACTTCCAGATCATTACAAAATGCGGCATACAAATGCCTTGTGACAATAAATCTGATTTTTATATCAAATGTTACGAAGCCACTAAAGAATACATTGTCCAATGTGTTGAAGATATTCTTGTGAATCTTGGATTGGAAAAAATTGATATGTTGCTATTTCATCGTCCGTCTCCATTGATGAACGTTCATGAAATTGCAGAGGCATTTACGTCCTTAAAACGAAGCGGTAAAGTTGATGATTTTGGTGTGTCAAATTTCACACCCATTCAATTTGACGCATTAAACAATTTATTTCCTTTGTGTACAAATCAGTTAGAGATATCGGTCATGCATCGAGATTTCTTTTTTGATGATGTACATTTTTACCAATCTAAAAACATTGCCATACAAGCCTGGTCTCCCCTAGCGGGTGGCATCCTCTTTGACGAAAGTCAGAAAAACGAAACTGTCGAACGATTGAAAAATCTTAATAAGAAATACAATTGGGACATGTCCGAAATGGCTATGCAATTTTTATGGCATCACTCCTGTAAAATTAGCCCTGTACTTGGCACGGCTAATATGGATCGAATAAAACAAACACTAAATCATCTAAATAATCGTATCACAAATCAACAATGGTTTGAAATATGGACCGAAGCGCAAGGATTTGAGGTACCCTAACAAGACACGCTAACGATGGAAAAACACTGGTGGAAAGAAGAAGTCATTTATCAAATTTATCCCCGAAGTTTTAAAGACAGTACTGGAGACGGGATTGGAGATATTCAAGGGATTATCTCAAAATTAGATTACATTAAAAATCTAGGTGTGGATATCATTTGGCTTTCGCCAATATATCAGTCTCCAAATGATGATAATGGGTATGATATAAGTGATTACTACGACATACATCCTGAATTCGGAACGATGGCAGATTTTGATCAGCTACTGGAAGGAATACATGCTCGTGGCATGCGGTTAATTATGGACCTTGTCGTTAACCATAGCTCAGATGAGCATGCCTGGTTTGAAGAGTCTAAAAAATCAAAAGATAACCCATATCGCGACTATTATATTTGGAAGCCAGGTAAAAATGGCGGTCCGCCCAATAATTGGCGCTCTTTCTTTGGAGGTTCTGCTTGGAAATATGATCCGACAACGGATGAATACTTTCTTCATCTCTTCACGCAGAAACAACCAGACTTAAATTGGGAAAATCCAAAAGTGCGAGATGCCGTCGTAGATGTCTTAAGGTTCTGGTTAGATAAAGGCATTGATGGATTTAGAATGGACGTTATTCCACTTATTTCAAAAAGATTAGAATTTGCAGATACTGAATTAACGGAGTTTAATGATGTTGTTGAAAAAGTGTACTCTAACGGCCCAAAAGTACATCAGTATATCAATGAAATTTATGAACGAGCTATTAAAGATTATGACGTCATGACGGTCGGTGAAGGACCAGGTATTTCTACCGAAGTCGGACTAAAATATGTCGGTCATGATCGTGGTGAGTTAAATATGATTTTTCATCTAGATCATATGTTTTTAGGTCACGGACCCAAAGGTAAATTTGACCCTGTACCCTACGACTGGACAGATATAAAACGAATTTTCAAGGAATGGTATGATGCCATGGGTGATTCTGGCTGGGTGAGTATTTTCTTAGACAACCATGACTTTCCAAGATTGGTTTCAAGATTTGGAGAGGACACAAAGTATAGAGTAGAGAGTGCAAAACTCTTGTCCATGCTTATATTAACCTTAAGAGGTACACCTTGTATTTATCAAGGGACCGAACTTGGTATGAGTAACGTGCATTTTGACGACATCAAAGATTATCGGGATGTAGAGACGCACAACTTTTATAAAGAGTTTACTGAAGCGGGGATGGATCCCAAGGAGTTTATCAGTCATGTGCACGATCATGGTCGAGATAATGTACGAACTCCCATACAATGGGATAACAGCGAAAATTCTGGATTTAGTTCTGGTACTCCATGGATAAAAGTAAATCCTAACTTCATCGACATTAATGCCGAAAAGGTTTTAAACGATGCCGACTCTATTTATTATTGGTATCGAGATCTATTGTCATTTCGAAAAGAAAACAAAACACTTGTATACGGGCAATGGGAAGTACTCGATGTAGATAATAATGATTTGTACGTGTACAAGCGATGGGATGACAATGAAGAATTTTTGATTGTTCTAAATCATTCGTCTTCACACCACTCCTTGGATAAATTATCTTTAGAGAATTATAGTTTAATTAAATCTAATTACGAGCTAAGTGCTTCGAATGCATTAAATCCATGGGAAGCAAGATTATATAAACTCTACTAAATAGTTGGCATGAAACTTATTTGGAGTTCAATACTTTCACTTTTCTTTTTAGTTGCATGCCTTCATTCGACTGTAGCTCAAAAAGATATTCGGAATTTTATTTTTGGTCATAGTTTAATTAATCATGCGATTCAAGTTAATCCAACACCGAGCCAGGAGACTTCGATTCCACATTGGATGCATTTCTTGACTGCAGAAAATGATAATACCTATGCCGTGGATGGCCAATTTGGTTTTTTAGGCTCACACCAAAACCTGCCACCTATTCCGGGGATTTGATTTAGTCGATGGTCTTTGGGATTCTGATAACATGAGTTTTTCCGAGGCGGACTTTAATACAATCATCCTCACTCCCGCCAATTTCATACAATGGCAAGGTCCTCTTGAAAATTATCCCGGTGAAAACTATTCGCCTGTAGACGCAACCGTTAATATATTCGAATGGTGTGATAATCAGGAAGCCAACATGAATTTTTACATCTATGAAAATTGGCCAGACATGGCTCCATATTTATCAGATGGTTTCCCTCCAAGTAATCAAGAAATCAATACGTATAACAACTACGTCCTTGATGAATTCCATGAGTGGTTTTTAGATTATTATAATGAAGTGACTGATCGTGTTGATCTGCCCTGTTTAAAAATGATACCTGCGGGTCCAGTCATTAGTCACTTATTTCAAAATGGTTTTTTAGATAATATCCCGATTACCGAACTCTACGAGGATGATGCCCCACACGGTAGAGCTTCCATTTATTTTTTAGCGAGTCTTGTGACTTACATGACTATTTATGAAGAGATTGCTCCACTCGATTATGTACCCAATGATTTTATACACGAAAATATCCGTGATTCATATCAAGACATTGTAAATGAAATATGGTCTATCCTTCCGACTTTCGTCAATGAAGAAGGAAGCACTGTATTTTGTTCGTTGACTACAAGTACATCCGCACTACAAGTCAATTCAGAAATACGTATAAGACCAAACCCTACATCTAATTTCTTTGAGATAGAAACAGGGCTTGTTGAGTTTGATGTGAGCGTAATAAATTTAACTGGACAAATTTTAAAGCAAAAGACTTTCACTACATCTGACATATTTTCAATGGATATTGAAGATTTACCACCCGGTTTATATTTTATCAGAATAACCGATTTTAAGAATAGGGTCCATAAAATAGAGAGCTTAGTTATTGAGTAATAGCTTTTAATAAAATAGTCATCCGTAACTATAACATGGTAGTATCATAACAAAGTGATCTAAGTTCAACTTTTTAATCTAGGGTCAAACTCAAATTTTTCAATATTCAATATTTTGATTTTATTAAAGTCCTTATGATTGGGATTTATTAAATAATTGAATTCCATTTTAATGATGGCAGAGGGTACCCTAAGTATACATGACTTACCGTTTTCAATCCAATTGTCACCAATTTTTTGACACACAGTATAGTTTTCATATTCAAACCAGTCATTGGGAAGGTTTTTCATTTCAATCTGTTCAATTTCCAGATCATTCGGGATTTCCATAACTATCGTAGAGAATGTATTATTCAATCCCTCTCCAGATCTGTGAACAAGATTTTCTAGGCTTGCTAATGCTCTAGAACCAGACGAATAAATCATGAAAACACCTTTTGAATTCCATCTACCAGGATAACCAGACGCAACTAATTTCTGCACCCATTTACTCAGTGTGATTCTAAAAATTTTCATTGTTTAAGCGAGGGCTCCAAATTCTATTCTAATCAGTTCTTCCTCTATTAAATCAATACCAGTAATGGTGTTCATTAAACTGATAGGGATTTTTCCGCCCAATCCATAAGCCGCTTTATTTAACCACGCATTAAATGATTCAACTGACGAGAATATTTGGATTCCTCTTTCGAAGAGGTTCAAAATTTTTAGCGCGATTTCACTATTGCGTGGACTGAGCTTCTTTTTTTCTTTCTTGTATCTCAACATGGTTTTAACCGAGACATCAAATATTTCTTCTGCAAGAACATTCCGATTAATCCCAGAGATTTCAACTAATTCAAAGAATATTGAAGCATCCATTCCATCATTGGAGTTTTGAACAATTGACAAATCACTTTGAATGGCTGATTTATATTTCGATAACACTCTTGCCGCGGTCATATTTTAGTTCTTTTAATAAATCTAAGGATATTTGTCCACTATGTCAAGACAAATATCCTGCATTGTTTTAAAATTCCTAATCTTATATAGCTTTAATGATTTACCATTATGTTCAAAAAGCGGATATCTGTAACTTCGCCAAAATTTTATTTATGAGAATTTTGGTGTTTTTAGTAGTTCTTTGTGTTGCGTTATCACAGTGTAAACCTTCCGGCCTTTCTCCAGAAAAAGAACAGGAATTACTTAGCGATCCTAATCTATATCATGAAACCGTATCTCATCTTACAGACGTCATCGTCCATGATATATTTAGCCCGCCTGTCGCGAGTCGTGTATACGTTTACCCAAATATTGCCGCTTACGAAATCATTGCAAAGTACAATGCCGATTACCCTTCCCTTTCAGGTCAACTAAATGGACTTAACGAAATCCCCAAGGCGAAAGAAGGCGTATCGCATAATTTAGCCGCCGTTTATGCCCATTTAATTTGTGGCAAAACCCTTGTTTTTTCAGAAGATAAAATGAATGATTTCTTGTCTAATCTTAATAACAGCTTAGATAGCATTGGCGTAAGCCAAAAAACGCAAAATGCATCCATGGACTATGCTAAAACTGTCGCAAAGCATATTCTTTTGTGGGCGGACAAAGACAATTACAAAGAGACGCGTTCGGCTCCAAAATTTTCTATATCAGATAATCCAGGAGAATGGAAACCAACTCCCCCAGCCTACATGGAAGGTATCGAACCTCACTGGAGAAAAATTCGTACTCTGGTGCTTACATCAGCCGATCAATTTAAACCAGCTGCACCACCCGAGTTCAATATGACGAAAGGAAGTGACTTTTATAATAAAACTGTAGAGGTCATGGATGCCGTAAATAATGCCACAGAAGAACACATTAAAATAGCAAGCTTTTGGGATTGCAATCCTTATGTCATGAATCAAACAGGACATATGATGTTTGCCTCAAAAAAAATTACGCCAGGTGGGCATTGGATAGGTATCGCCTCCATTGCCTCTAAAAAAGCAAACCATGATATAGCTGCTTCTATTGCCACAAATACTATGACATCCATCGCCCTTTTTGACGGATTCATTAGTTGCTGGGATGAGAAATATCGATCTAATCTAATTCGGCCTGAAACGGTCATAAATGAATACATCGATGAATCATGGAAGCCTATTTTACAAACTCCACCTTTTCCTGAGCATACAAGTGGTCATAGTGTCATAAGTAATGCAGCAGCCACTGTATTGACAGCGCTTGTCGGTGATAACTTTCAATACACGGATGATGTCGAGGTCAAGTACGGTTTAGAGCAAAGAGATTTCAATTCCTTTAATGAAGCATCTGCTCAAGCGGCCATTAGTCGATTATACGGAGGTATACATTACATGCCGGCGATCACAGATGGAATAACACAAGGACAAGAAGTCGGCAAATACATCATTGAAAACGTTTCCGTTCGCTTAAAGTCCTAAATAACCAAAGGATATTTGGAAATTAAGGTACTTTGCCTCACAAAATCTCTATCTTTTGCGCTAGAAAAAGACTTGAGAAATTATGGACGGTTATAGCATATCCCAATTAGACCTTCGTATAATAGTAATATATCTGCTAGGGGTCATTGCCCTTGGATTTTACTTTAGTAGTAAACACAAAAATGCGGAGGATTACTTCTTGGCTGGTCGCAATTTAACTTGGCCAATTATCGGCTTTTCTTTGTTTGCCTCTAACATGTCCAGTAACAGTTTAGTAGGGCTTGCAGGTGCTGGCTATAAAGATGGGTTTAGTGTGTATAGCTATGAATGGATGGCTGTTTTAGTACTCATCATCTTCGCTGTTTTCTTTCTACCCTTTTATCTGAAGAATCGAATATTTACGATTCCCGAATATCTTGAAAGACGCTATAGTTATAGTGTTAGAGCCTACGCCTCAATAATAGCCATCGTATTAAACATTATGGTAGATATCGCAGCCACTTTATATGCCGGTGGTCTAGTGATCAACTTAATTTTTCCTCAGTTTGCTTTGTACGAAATCATTGTGGGACTGGCTCTAATCGCAGGACTATATACCATTACGGGCGGTTTAAGTTCGGTCATGTATACCGATGCTGTCCAAGCTGTGATCTTAATATTTGGATCTACCATGATCACCATCTATGCATATAATGCTGTAGGAGGATGGGATGAAGTATACGCCATTACAGAGGCAAGTCATTTTAAGGTTATGAAGCCCATAAATGATGAGGCCATGCCCTGGCCCAGTGTGTTTACAGGGGTCCTTCTTTTAGGATTCTATTTCTGGGGTACAAATCAATACATTACTCAAAGAACTCTAGCCTCTAAAAACATTCGCCAGGGACAATGGGGAGCTATTTTTGCTGGATTTTTAAAATTGAGCATTTTATTTATCATGATATTCCCAGGTGCTTTTGCAAGAGTGCTTTATCCTGACATGACTGAAATGGATTTAATTTATCCAACAATGCTGTTTGATCTCTTACCCCCTGGCTTATTAGGTATTGTTTTGGCTGGGCTAATAGCTGCCATGATGTCTAGTTTGGATAGTGGATTAAATTCTGTTTCGACATTAATCACTATGGATTTTGTAAAGAAAATAAATCCAGATACCGACTCCAAAACCTTAATGAATATTGGGCGTATTATCACATTTGTGGTCATGATAATAGCCATTGTCTGGGCTCCACAAATCGGTAATTTTGAAAAGCTCTGGGATTATTTACAAAATACCCTGGCATGGTTTTGTCCTCCAATTGTCGCTCTATTTGTTATGGGTCTATTTTTTAAACATGTCAATAAAACGGGAGCACATGCCTCGATAGTAATCGGTTTCTTAATCACTTTATTCCTTATCGCTGTCCCATTATTTGATTTAAAATTTGCGCTTCCAAATTTCTTGTATGTCGCCTTTTTGCATTTCGTAGTTTGTTGTGCCGCAATTGTCGGTTTCAGTCTTGTAGGAGAAACTAAGCCTGAAAGTGAACTTGCTAAAGTCGTTTGGACTAGAGCCGAACTTGATAAAGAGACGATTGAATTGCAATCTATGCCCTGGTACAAAAATTACAGATATCAAGCGGTAGCCTTAGTCATTTTGGTCATTATCATTTTGATGATTTACTAAGATGAATTACAGTATTGGGCTAGACATAGGTAGCTCATCCATCAAGGCTTCATTACTTCGTTGTGAGGACAACTTGGTCATGGATGAAATTAAATTTCCCGAAAGGGAAATGGAAATCCAATCTCCAGAAACCGGATTTGCCGAACAAGATCCAGAACTCTGGTATCATTATGTGTGTCATTGTATCCAATCTTTAATTTCAAATAATTCCATTGATCCAGACACGATTATATCCTTAGGTATAGCCTATCAAATGCACGGATTGGTAATGGTCGATGAAAATCTTGAACTTATTCGACCCGCGATAATATGGTGCGACTCACGAGCTGTTAGTATTGGCGAAGAGGCTTTTACAAAAATGGGAGAATCCTATTGCTTAACGCATATGCTTAATAGCCCTGGCAACTTTACCGCATCAAAACTAAAGTGGGTTCAACAAAACGAACCAGAAAATTACCAAAGGATTCATAAGATTTTACTTCCGGGAGATTACATCGCCTTACGTCTTAGTGGTAAATGCCAAACCACGATTTCTGGACTTTCTGAAGGGATTTTCTGGGATTTTAAATCTCATACTCTGTCGAAAAAGCTCTTAGACTATTATGACTTTAATGCTAACCTGATCCCAAATCTTGTAGACAATTTTCATCCTCAGGCAAAAATCTCAGAACAAGGATCTATAGATTCTGGTTTAAACACAGACACTTTTATTACCTATAGAGCTGGTGACCAAGCTAATAATGCACTCGCATTAGGAGTGCTAAATCCAGGAGAGTATGCAGCTACTGGAGGCACATCAGGAGTTATTTATGCCGTACAAAATTCTATCACCAGTGACCCCAAATCAAG